>CAYWRH010000188.1:0-6418 GCA_964460435.1 uncultured Desulfatiglans sp. | reverse complement strand
GGATGAAGCGGAAAACATCCCGCAAGAAATATACTGCCAAGGTGAGGGCCTTCAAGGAATGGTTGAAGAAGGCCAGAACCATGCAGACCAGAGAACTGTGGGATACAGCTAAAGCCAAACTGAGAGGCCATTATGCTTACTATGGAGTAACCGACAACCTTTCGGGTATCAAGAGATTTGCTGAGGATGCGGAAAAGCTCCTGTACAAGTGGTTAAATCGGCGAGGAAAAAGATGCTGTCTCAGTTGGCAGAAATTTTGTGAGATGCTTAAGCGGTATCCACTTCCGGAGCCAAGGATCAAGGTCAGAATGTTCGGAGTACCCGTAATGACTATGTGAGGAGCCGTGTGCGTAAATAGCGCAAGCACGGTTCTGAGAGGGGCTGGGGCCAACTTGTGTATGGGTGAGTGCGACATCGTCCGGTAAACCAGGCGGCAACGTAAACACGAAGTTAAACTGTGCATAGGAAGAAACCGGTCTACTCGACCATTGGACATATATCGCTTGATTCTGAATATCTAGTGAAAGGGCCATAACTGTTAATATCGAGATAATACAAGCATTTGTCCGGCTTCGGGAGATACTTTAAACACATAAAGAGCTGAAGAAAAAATTATTTGCTTTAGAAAAAAGTATGATGACTAGTTTCAAGTGGTATTTGAGGCTATTATTGTTATTATTGTATTAATGAAAGAGGAAGAAAAACCCAAGTGTAGAATAGGATTTCAGGTTTAGGAGCCAAGAGCACAGTATAAGATTAAAAATAGTCTTCGATAAAAATAACAGGACTTGGGAAAATGTTGTCCAATGTCAAGGACCCCCTATTCGGTTAGTAAATGATGGTGCTTATTTTGGGGAAGAAGAGGCAGAGCGTCAAAGCATAATGTTCCCACGGTGACCATGAGAACAAGAGGGGAAAAAAAGAAGTGGCTTACCGCTGAAGTCTTTTTAAAAAAATATGGAGAACATATGGCTGTTAATAACAGTATTATTCAGGCATTGCGAAAAGAATTTGCAAAATATGATAAACCTGAAAACAAGATGGATTATCAGAGATGGTTTAAAGAGGAGTTGAAAAATCCGATTGGGTTCAAGGGGCCAATAATAAAAAAGGTTGCGGGTGTTGTATTCAAGCAGATTAAAGATATCCCAAAAGATGATCTGCTTGACACCTGTGAGATGTTATACAAGATAGATCAATCGGGAGAAGCAGGGGCAGCATCCATTTGGATCTTAAAGATAAGCAAACAATTCAGCAAATCGGATTTTACCCGGTTTGAAGAGTGGCTTAAAAAGTATGTGGATAACTGGGGCAGGTGTGACACATTCTGTGCTGGTTTTTTTGGTGAACTTATCTTCATGTATCCTGATCTGGTAGCAAAAACCCTGAACTGGGCAAAATCAAAAAACAGGTGGCTCAGACGCGCATCTGCTGTTATACTCATCCCTTCGCTTAAAAGAGGTAAACAGCTTGAAAAGGCATTTGAAGTGGCTGATATCCTTCTGACTGATACGGATGATATGGTACAGAAGGGATACGGCTGGATGTTAAAGGTTGCTGCTGATAAATATATGGATGAGGTATATCAGTATGTACTTGAACACAAGGCCACGATGCCCAGGACAGCATTAAGGTACGCAATAGAAAAGATGCCTGACAAGCTCAAAAAAAAGGCTATGGAGCGGTAGGTCTCTCCGTCCATAAAGAAGCAAATCCTTTGGGGGCATCTAGCTGTCAGCGATCAGCCGTGAGCTAATTTAATTTTTTTTAATAGAGGGTGTAACAGGTATTCCCTTTACCTTGTCATAGTTTTTTGCCAGTTCAAAATTTTTAATTGATGTAATATCAACCCCGGTAAAATCAGCCCCTCGTATATCTGCGCCCTCAAGATCCGCTCCCTTCATTTTCGCATTTACAAAAAGAGCATTCCGGAGGTTGCACCCTTTTAAATTTACCCCTTCCAGAATTGCCCCGCTTAAATCTGTACCGGTTAAATCAGCGCCCTGAAAACCTGTTTTTGTAAGGTCGCAGCCTGATAAAACAGCAAAACTCAAGTCTGCATAGCTGAAGTTTACATCATAAAAAGATGCGCCTATCAACTGGGCCTTGCTCATTTTGATACCCTTCATATTCAATCCATTCAGGCTGGCATTTTTAAGCAGCGCACCACTTAAGGTCGCACTGTTAAAATTTATATCTTTTAATGTTGCCCCCTCAAGGAGCGCATTTGTAAAGTCAGCCCCATCCAGCTTTGCGCCCTCAATCTTTACCCCGCTCAGGTTTGCATTTCTGAGGTTGGCCCTGCTCAGATCAGCCCCTGTCAGATCGGCGGAGATCATAATCGCCCCGGTAAAAACGGCGCCTGAGAGATCAGCCTTCCTTAAATCGGCATTGTTCATTTTAGCATCCTTAAACTTTATTCCTTCAAGGCTGGAATCGGTAAAAATAGCATACTGGAGATCAGCATTAGTAAAATCTGAATTTCTGATAAATGCATTGCTCATATTGGCATAACTCAGGTCCGCAAAGTCAAGCTCTACTTTGTTCATTGAAATCCCCTGCATGTAGGCCCCGCCCATAAGGGCGTAACCCATCTTTGATGATTCTATATGGGCATAACTAAGGTTCGCCTTTACAAGCAGTGTCCTGCCTTTCACAGAGCCTTTCATGTTTATTTTATCCATCCTGGCGGTGCTCAGGTTGACATCGCTCATGTTGGCGTTCACAAGCTTTACATCCAATAGATATGCCCCGTGCATATCTGCCCTGTTAATATCCGCATTGGTCAAATCGGCCATTATTAAAGAGAAGCTCAGATTCGCATTGTTCATGACTGTATTGGACAGGTCACTCTCCCGGATTATTCCGTAATGAAGATTTGCCCCTGAAAGATCCGCCCCGCTCATTATGCCTGAAATAATTGCAGCACAGGTCATGTTTGCATTTCTTAAATCCGCCCTAGTGAAATTTGAGTTGTCAGATTTTAATCCGGTCATTTCTGCCTCCTGCAGATTGGCGCCGCTAAGATCGGTTAAGACCAGAAGGGCATCAGTAAGCCTAGCCTTTTTCATGATGGTTCCGTTCAATGATGAGTTATGGAGGGATATCTTGCCTAAATCAGATCCTGTCAAATCCAGTTTACTTAAATCTGCATTCCTGAAGATAGTGCTTTTTCCGAGGAGTTCTGCAAGATCACTTGAGGTTAATCGTGTCAGGGCTGATTCCGGTGCGGCAAAGAGGGGCTGAACATAACCGGTTGAAATGATAAGGATGGATATAAATATCATGACCTTTTTTTTCATCTGCATCTCCGTTAAAATTATTTGGGTCCAATCAGATCAAAATCTTCATCCCTTTTTGGCCTGGGTTTGGGTTTTGGAACCGGAACCTTTTTCTCCTCTTCCTTTACAACGGGCTGTATCTCCTCTGCCGGTTTACCTATTTGAGTAGAGGCAGCAATAAATTCTTCAGATAATGGCTCTAAGGTCTTGAGCAGGTTTTCAGGAATAAATACCCTTGTGCCTGGTGGCATCTTTTCATGATCCATATAGGGGTTGGCCCTTGCAATGGCCTCCCAGTTATTCTCATCTTCAGTGTACCATTTTGAGATAATGCGCAGAGTTTCTCCGGGGTATTTTACTGTATGGACATAGGGCGGCCTGCTTACCGTATCTACAGGCCTGTATATTACCTCTGTTTTTTTACCGCCTGTCAGGCTGCATCCTGATGAAAAGAATAATGTAACCACTGACAATAAAATGAGCAGACCTGATTTTCCTGTCATATTTCATATCCCTTTATTATTTTTTCAATGTTTCAAGCAGTTTTCTAGCGTTATTGTTTTCAGGATTAAGGGCGATTGCCTTCTCCAGATTCTTTACACACTCCTCCAAATTCCCCATTTTTCTTTGAACGATCGCAAGATTATAGAGCGCTTCATCAAGAAATGGGGGGGAGAGGGCAACAACCCGGGCAAACATCTCCTGCGCCTTATTATACTCTTTTTTGATTGCGTAAATATAGCCCATATTAAAAAAGGCGTCAGGCATCTGAGGATCAAGATCAATAGCTGTCTGGTATGAGGCAATTGCGCTGGTATAATCCTTCTGCTGTGTATATATGCGGCCCAATTGAAAATGGCCCCGGGCGCTTTCAGGGGTTATTTTTACCGCTTTAAGCAGCAATTCTTTTGCCTTTTCAGGCATATTGGCTGCAATAACCGAGGCCTCACCGACTAATGCCTGAGAGTATAATTCAGATACCCTCTTAATATCATGAGGTTCAGTTTTAAGGAGCTCCTCAAAGAGAGAGGCGGCTTCAGCGAATTTTTCCGTTTTAAGCAGTTCAATCCCCTCCTTTATGCCGGAAGAATCAATATCCTGCGCTAAACCAGCGTAGGCAGATGGATTCTCATCAGAAACGGTTTTTCCCAGGTGAGATGCAGAGGGGGTGTTATTGACTCTGACAGTTACTGAAGCTGATTCATTGCCGGAAGCCTTGAAGCGAAGAAGATTCATTAAGGGTTCAGGCCTCTTTATAACAACCAGCAATACAATCATTGATGCAAGCAGTAGCAGCACATAAAATGCAAATTTTAACATCAGCTTTTTACTGTGGGGTAAAGCTGATTCAGAAAGAAGCAGTGTCTTTTCAGGCTGAAGATCAGACACCTCTGAAATCTTGAGTGTGGGGCAGCTTTTCGCGCTGTTTTCTGTTTCGCAGGCCTCATCAGCAGGAGACTCACCAAAAAGTATATTCATAAACCGGGCAAGATCCCTGTAAGATGGAATTATAGAAAGTCTGTGCATACACCTTTCAAGAGCAGCCAGCATCTCTTCTGCAGACTGATACCTCATATCAGGATCTTTCTCCAGCGCCCTTTCAATGATCCCGCAAAGATCTTCCGGAAGCTCCCTGTTCACCTCCCGGGCAGGCATGTATTTCGATTCAAGAACCCTGTTAAAGAGATCGTAGTTAATCTCTCCCTCGAACATCTTTTTATGGGTGACCATTTCATAGAGCAGTATGCCCATGGCATATATGTCAGACCGGTGATCTATCTTTTCGCCCCTGGCCTGCTCCGGTGACATATATGTGATTTTCCCCTTAATGGAGCCGTGCTGGGTTTTATTAACCTGTGTAGCTGCCTTTGCAATGCCAAAATCTATGATCTTTACCTGGCCGTCATATGTTATAAAAACATTATGAGGGCCTATATCCCTGTGGATAATATTGAGGGGCTTGCCATTAAAATCCTTAAGCTTATGGGCATAATCAAGCCCGGCACAGACCTGGGTGGCAATATAGAGGGCGTTTCCAAGGCTCAATAGCATCCCCTTTTCCTTATACTGCCTTGTGACAAATTTTAGGTCCTTGCCATACAAATATTCCATTGCGATATAATAGGTATCATTTACACTTCCGAAATCATATATCTGTACAATATTTGGGTGCTGCAAAAAGGCGGCAAGCTTGGCCTCATCGATGAAGGCCTTAATCAGGTTTGTCTCTTCTGCAAGATCGGGCAGGATCCTTTTAATGGCGACAAGCTTCTCAAAACCTTCATAACCGGAGAGTTTTGCAAGGTAGAGTTCTGCCATGCCGCCCTGCGCAATCCGATTCAGCAGTGTATATTTCCCAAATTTTTGATCATCCAGATCAGGCATGTGGAAAACCTTACATTAAATTAAGTCTTGATAACAAAATTATTCCGCCCCGCAAATTACTTTTCCAGTCTTTTCAGGTAGCCCTCAATTTTTGCCCTTTCTTTTTCACCTAAATCAATAAACTGAACCCCTGCGCCAGTGTTACCTTTGTCCGGACCTTCATAATTATTAATTATTTTTCCCCTGAAGGAGATGATCTCTCCGTCAAGCTCCATCTCAAAGTTAATTATTGATCCCACTGGAAAGGGCAGCCTTTTTTCTATGAAAAAACCGTCCATACTCAGATTCGACAACAGATGATAATATCTTGAATTTTCGTTAAGCTCGATAACCCATAACTGCGCATTTAATCTGGGCTGCTTGCGTCTTTCATTTTGAAATTTGGATCTATTTTGACTCATATTTTTTATCAGTCCTTTCTCCAAATTGACCTGTTTCAGGCAGGGTCGCGAATTAATAAGTATTGCGACAGGAATAAGGTTTTTTAGCCGGTATTATTCCACAGACATCAGGCAAAGTCCATAATCTGTCCTGTTTTTTGTCTTTAATAATCCGTACTTACGTATTTTATCGATGATTTTGACCATAAATTCAACATGAAAATATTTATCTTAAATAATCCCTATTTACCCGTACTGGAAATGCTGGCAAAATGCATTTATAGGAAATATAGATCAAAAAATCGTTTGTATAATAGCCTGTCATCTGAATCAGAGAGCTGGTAAGCAAACATGTAAATGAAAAGACTCGGG
>CAYWRH010000187.1:0-6669 GCA_964460435.1 uncultured Desulfatiglans sp. | reverse complement strand
ATCAGAATTGAATAATATATTAAATTATTTAATTTAATATATTTTATACAATAATGATCTTTAATGCTTTTTATTGATACTAACTCCTCCGTTAACGCTATTCAATGTAACAGATGTCCCGCCTTCACCCAGTTTGGTTTCTATATTTTTCGTGATCCATCCTTGAATAGTCACGGGAAAATCGATGTGTATACCACCATTAACAGCCCCGGCCTTAAGGTCTGCGGAATAATTTTCAGGCACAACAAATTTGATCCCTCCATTTGTTGTTTTTGCTGCAATGCCTTTTCCCTGCCATCTGTCGCCCTCAAGCTCTGCTGTTATACCGCCATTAATCGCACTTACCTCAACATCGCCAGAAATCTCATTCAATTCAATCCCCCCATTTACTGTATTTGCATTGATCTCACCGTTAATATTATTGATGGATATCCCGCCATTCAGGGCAGACAAATCAAGATTTGATCTTATCGGCACCATAATGTGATAATTTACAGACCACGATTGATTTGAATTGAACCCTGTTGGACCAACCGCATGGATCTTGTTATCCTCTGTATTAATCTCTATTTCCGATAAGATAGCCTCCGCCCTTTTCCTGGTCATGGCGCTTGACTGGATCTTTGCCTTTATAATGATATCATCCTTTTCCCAGCCCTCGATCTTGATGCTTCCATTGGGGTTGGCGTCAACCCTGATCATTTTCCATGGTTCGCTGATGTATAATTCTCTCACCTCGCAGGCCGAATCAGTAAAAAAGGGAATTTTTTCTCTGCACCATGAATTGTCCTCTATCTTTTCCCAAGCGCCTGCGAGCACCTCTCCAGAGATGATAAAGATAGATATCAAAAAAATGATGTATACATGAATCTGTTTATTAAATTTGTTTATCATAATGGCCTCCATGTTTGTTTGTAATTTCGGATATGCCTTGCCAAAGCATAAATCGTACCATATAATTACCTTAACTTTTTCAATTAGTTACAAAAACATTAAGACTTATTAATTGGCCTAAAAAACCTAATGATGGCAATAACAGCTATCCATAAGCACCATTGCTTAGTCATTTTATGGAATAATATATTTTTAAGGAAAAAGCCTTCAGGCTCTGTTATAGTAGTCGCCAATCTAAACAAAAAATGGAGGAAATGATGTCCGGTAAAATCTCTATCTCAGGTTTATTCGGGGAGGATAAAAATAGAGTCATATATGTAATAGCATTGATTGTCCTTCTTCTTCTGATTTTTATTCTGTTTGTAATGTTCAAAAATTCTTTAAAGCCAGAACAGGCGGCGCTTGCAGATATTCCAGGTGGAAAAAAAGGGGCATACTTTGTAAAGGCAAACCAGGCACTGGTTGAGCAGATGAAAGACAATTGGCTCCCGAATGATATATTCTGGCCCACCATATTTCTTGATAACATGCCCAATTTCCAGCTTGGGATGCTTGAAGTGGCGCGCTACAATACAAGGGTTTTAAGGGATAACCTTACCCGCATGAGGACAACAGACAAGCTTGACCCCTATGCTGAAAAGGCATTTACCTCATTTTCAAATGACCCATACAAATGGATGTTTCCATCTTCTGAGAGCAAATGGGAAGAGGGTTACAAAAGCCTGGAGATGTATTATGAAAACCTTATATCAGGCCAATCAACATTTTATCCAAGGGCAGATAACCTTGTTCAATTGCTGGATCAGTACCTTTCACTTATGGGAGGGGTGAACACCAAGCTTGTCAGCGCAGCCAGACGCACCAATGCTGTTATCTCAACTCCAAATGGTGATAAAAATGTTGCGAGCGAAGATACAACAAACATAGTGATCCCCTGGCATGAGATTGATGACAACTTTTATTATGCCCAGGGAGTTGCCTATTCACTCTGCCTCTCATTCAAGGCAATAAAAAAGGATTTCTATTCTGTGCTTCAGGATAAAAACTGCATCGTCATGGTAGACAGGATCATCGAAGACCTTGAGAGGTGCAATTTTGAACCTCTAATAGTATTTAATGGTGACCCTGACAGCATCTTTGCAAACCACTCACTCAACCTGTCAGGGATATTCAATGATGCAAGGCAGAAGATAAGTTCACTGACCGTTGCGCTGTTACAGGGGTAGTATGTTGTTGGGGCACGCTGCAGCGTGCCCACATGATAGTACAATTTTCCATAGGGCACAATGCACTTGTGCCCCACAGATTATTCATGCTTTACAGAATATCTTTCTGTTCGTTTATCCCTTATAATACCATCCCAATTCAAGCCAAACCCGAAATCATACCTGTTACCCTCTGAGTCAATATGCACCTCCATGTCAAATGGTAAATCCTCAGAATGTTTTTCAACTGTCGTCATGTCAGCAGGCATCTGAAAAGGCAGAAGGCCAGATGGTTCCCTGTTACCGGAGATAATATCCATGATAGCCTGATCCTGAACATCAAAGTTTATCAGGAGTGCATCTATCTCCTTTTCAAATTCCCTCACAACAGTCGGGTTAGACATCCTGATAATAACGATAACAGGCTTATCCTTCATAGCCGCTCGAGTATCCAGTACCAGCTTGAGATCGCTGCTGTTATTTACAATTACTGTTTTCCCTTTATATGACCGGTTAAGCACATCCGTTGTACGCCTGTCACCAGCTAAACTTGTTTCCCTTGCGTCCGTTGCAGTATATTCCGTGTATTGCAGGCTTATTGGCACAAAACCATTTCCGCCCTTTTCTTTATCCTCTTTGCTGTAACCCTGTGTCGGGCCATTGTCAGGGCTATTGATCATTACAACAGCCACATCTGCCTCACCTGGATTGTCAGTTACTGTAAAATATTTCTTAGCGACCTCAATATTTATCGGGTTCGCCCACTTCGCAGGCGTTTTCTGTCCCCAGAAATTTGTTGATTCAGGAAAATACCTCTTTGGTAGATATACAGTATTTTCCTTCTTTAGAGGGAGTATATGATTTTTGTTTTTAACCATTACAATAGATTTAATCTGCGCCTCATATCCTTCCTTCATAAACTCAGCCTTACCCACTGTGGCCTTTGTCTTTTCTATATCAAGGTAGGGGTTTTCAAAGAGCCCTACCCTGAAGATATTCCTTAATAGTCGTATGGCGGATTTTTCAAATCTTTCACGCATTAACTTTTCGCCATATTCCTTTACCCCCCTTTCATAGGCCTCAATAACAGGGGCTGCATCATTATTGCCGCCAAACTGGTCACCGCCTGCCATAAGGACTTTATAATGCCGATCGGAAACAGAGAGGTTTTCAACACCCCAGGGTGTCTGGCCAAAGACTGCCATGCCTGCATCATCACGGGTTACACCCCAGTCTGTGCATACCACGCCATCAAAGCCATACTTGTCTCTGAGGAGATCAGTGATAAAATAGCTGCTAAAGGCATTACCCACATTTTGGCCATCAGGGTTCTGGTTAAAGGATATGGTGTAATAGGGCATGATGGCTGATGCGGTTTTTGTCCCTCCGGCAAGATTAAACGCCCCCTTTATAAACACATCCATGTGTGTCTGTATATTATTTCCAGGATACACAGCAAATTTGCCAAACCCAAAATGGGCATCGCGGCCCCCTTCGCCTGTGCCGCCGCCCGGCCAGTGCTTTGCCATGGCGTTTACACTTTCATAACCCCAGCCATCTCTGATCATACTGTCACCAGAAGAGGTCTGAAACCCCTCTATATATGCCCTTGCCATATCTGCTGAAAGCACCGGATCTGGCCCGAATGTCCCCTTGAAACGATACCACCTTGGATCTGTTGCTATGTCTATCTGTGGGGACAGCGCTGTTGCTATCCCAAGAGCACGGTACTCGATAGAGGCTATCTCTCCGAACCTTTTAACCAGTTCAGGATCAAATGTGGCGGCAAGGCCTATAGCCCCGGGCCATCTTGATATCTCACCGCCTGCGCCAAGGGTATACTCTGCATCAGAGGCAGCCTCATGCCTTGGGTCGCTGCTTGTATTAACAGGGATGCCAGGGCTTATACCCTCGCTTAATGCCTGGATATTATTATTCCACCTTGCTGCGACCTCAGGGCTCTCCACACTGGTAATCAATACATGGCGGAGATTATCGTTAGTGATAAAATCCTTCTGCCCGTCTGAAAGGTCATAGGGTTTTAATCCGCTTTCCTTGTATGGTTTTCCATTATAGGTGTCATTCTGGTAAATACCCCCGCCCGGTATTGCCTGATGGCCGCTATAGAGCATGAGACCTGCTATCTGATTAATGGTCATTTTTGATGCCAGGTCTTTAGCCCTCTCGTCAGCGGTTAAACGCCAGTCTTCATAAGGGTCAAGCACACCGTTTTTGTTAAGATCCTTAAATGCAAACCTGTCAACAGTCAGTATCTTCACACCGGAGGTTGAAGAATATCCAAGGATTTGACCGTCTCTATTAATTACAATTTTTATATTGTCCTTTTCAGTCTCTGTCCATTTTTGACCGCATGAACATAACACTAATGAAAAAAGGGTTAATGATAAAACTGCAAGAACAGTTTCTTTGGATTCTATGCTTTTCATGACATGTCACCTCATGTTTTTCTAGAGACAGCAAAAATGCCCAAATACCATTCACCACGGAGAGCATCCGCCTTTCCATCCTCCGTAGCTGGCTCTACTGTGGAGGACGGGCGCTGGTGCTATGGCGGGACAGGCAGAGGGCACGGAGAAAAAATAAAATTATTCTTTGCGAACTCTGCGGACTTCGCGGTGAAAAATCCTCGTTTCGATTGGGGCCTTAGAAAATTCTATTTACCCTTATTTAAAACCTTATTGAAATTATGGGTTATTGTCAATTTGCGATTCTACTCTTCCATGACCATATACAAAATAGAATATTTTATGTTAATGTCTGAAAGTACTAGGGCATCATATCAGCATGATTATGCCTTTAAGCTTTAAGGATAATTTCTGTTATTCCGTCATGCCAGCGAAGGCGGGCATCCATTGTTTTAAGTTATATCATATCACCTGGATTCCCGCTTTCGCTGGAATGACGATCACAGATATAAACAAATTATGAGATAAACATGGAATCAGTTTCAATAATAAACGGCTGGGACATTGGCGGGGTGAATATCAAGGCTGTCAGGACAGAGTATCATGGATACAGAGGCAGAACCATTAATTCAGTGAATATTCCCTTCGAGATATGGCACAACCCTTATGATCTGGCAGACCATCTTGTAAAGGCTGCTGACTCCATTGGCGTAAATGGAGATGACCCGAGTGCAGTTACCATAACAGCCGAGCTTTCTGATGCATTCAGAACAAAAAGGGAGGGTATCCATTTTATAGTTAATGCATTTAAAAAGGCCTTTCATGACTCTCAGGTTTATATCTTTAACCTTGACGGGGGTTTTTACAGTCCGGATGAGGCTATAAAAGAGCCACTTATGTGCGCAGCATCCAACTGGCTTGCCAGCGCTAAATATATAGCAACCCTTTATAATAACTGTATTCTGATTGATGCTGGTAGCACAACAACTGATATTATCCCCATAAAAGATGGTCAGGTCATCTCAAGGGGAAGGAGAGATACAGAACGTCTTATGAACAGCGAGCTTGTATATTCCGGTGTCCTGAGGACAAATCCAAACACTATTGTTCGAGCTGTTCCCATACATGGGAGAGACTGCCCTGTTGCTGCCGAATATTTCACTATCATGGCTGATGTATATCTTATAATTGGTGATATTTCCCCTGATGCATATACATGCCCCACACCTGATAAAAGAGGGACAACAATAAATGATGCAAGGGAAAGGCTTGCAAGGCTGGTATGTGCTGATACGGAAATGCTTACAAATAATGAGATTGATGATATTGCCCGATTCCTTGGCAATAAACAGACAGAACAGATTTCAGAGGCAATATCAAATGTGGTTACCGTGTCAGCCTTGCCGGAAGGAACGCCAGTAGTTGTTACCGGCACAGGCGCCTTTCTTGCAGAAAGGGCTGCAAGGCAAGCGGGTATCGAGAAAATTATTCAATGGAATTCAGAGGGAGACTTGAACTGTTTACCTGCCTTTGCTGCAACCTCTTTATTGAATCTTTTTTTAAGGAACAAATAGCGTGACAGATACAATAATTAAAATTGGAGGAAGTCTCCTAAAAGGAGATAATCTGACTGATCTCTGCAAAAAGCTGGGTGACATTGGCAAGAAACACAGACTCCTGATTGTGCCGGGCGGAGGTACTTTTGCTGATGAGGTAAGGGTTATAAGTGAAAAATTTAATATGGATCAGGACACAGCCCACTGGATGGCTATCCTTGCCATGAACCAGTATGGCTACCTGCTATCCTCATTGATCCCCGGAAGTATAGCTATAGAAAATATCGATGATGTAAATAAATATTTAGATAAACTGATACCTGTTGTACTTCTCCCATACCACATGATCAAAACCATAGACCCTCTTCCCCATTCCTGGGATGTAACTTCAGATTCCATATCAGCATGGATCGCCGGATATTTTGGCGCAGAAAGACTTGTGGTTATTAAAATTAAAAACCTTCTATATGAAAGAAATTGTGATCAGGATTACAGATCACCCGTTGACATAGAAAGACTAAGAAACACAGACATTGTTGACCCGATGTTCTATTCAATAATGAATGAAATCAAAATGCGGTCAAAGGA
>CAYWRH010000186.1:0-6684 GCA_964460435.1 uncultured Desulfatiglans sp. | reverse complement strand
TTATTTGGTATAGTATAAATATACCAGTTTATTTAAGTTCAGAGTATGTGAAAGGGTTCAATATATGAAGATAAAAAATGAAGGAATAACGAATGTCTTGTTACCAATAATCCTGCTCATTATTCTTTCCCTGACAGCCTGTATCACGGTAGGTCCTGATTACAAATCGCCTGCCATAGATATGCCGGAAAAGTGGCAGACCGGATTATCTGAAAAACTGTCATCCGGAACAGACCAGGAAGCCCTTGTCAGATGGTGGAATTCATTTGATGACCCGGTGCTGGGTGATCTCATAAAAAGGGCTGTGGCTAACAATCTCTCCCTGAAAGAGGCCATAACCAGGCTTAATGAGGCAAGGCTCAGAAGGGGTGTTACCGGGGCTGATCAATATCCCTCTGTATCATCTTCCGCCTCTGCATCAAGGAGCCATTCTTCCAATCGCACCAATGAAATGTATCAGGCAGGTATTGATTCAAGCTGGGAGATTGACCTATTCGGCGGTATAAGACGGTCAATAGAGGCCTCTGATGCTGATCTGGAATCAGCAAACGCATCACTTAACGATGTTCTGGTATCCCTGACAGCAGAGGTTGCAACTAATTATGTGAATTTACGGCTCTATCAGGCAGAGATGGATGTTACCACCTCAAACCTTAAAACACAGGAAGAGACATATGATATAGTCAGATGGCGTTTTAAGGCAGGGCTTGTTACAGAGCTTGATCTGAAAAAATCGGAATATTCCCTTGAACAGACAAGGTCACAGATACCTGCCATTCAATCCAGGATTGATCAGGCGCAAAATCGAATTGCTGTTCTTCTGGGCCTAAACCCCGGGGTTTTGAAAGAAGAACTGAGCAAGGTCAAGCCTGTACCGGTTCTGAAAAATGCAATAAAAACAGGGATACCAGCTGATCTCTTGAGGCAGAGGCCTGACCTTAAAAAGGCAGAGCGTGACATTGCTGCACAGACGGCAAGGATAGGCGCTGCTGTTTCCGACCTTTATCCAAAGATTACACTATCGGGTTCGATTAAGCTGAGTGCTACTTCAACAGGCTCTCTTCTGGACAGCGACAGCCTCTCAAACAGCATAGGGCCTTCAATCTCATGGCCTATATTTCGGGCAGGAGCCATCAGAAAGAATATAGAAATTCAAACATTAATAGCAGATCGTCTGCTCATACAGTACAGATCGCTACTGCTGTCTGCTGTTGAAGAGGTAGAAAACGCCCTCGCATCATGCATGTATGAAAAGATGAAACAGGAGTCCTTGAAAAAGGCGCTGGATGCCGCAGGTGTGGCTTTAGAACTTTCAAGAATGCAGTACACTTCAGGACTGGTTGATTTTCAGGTACTTCTGGAGGCACAACGCACACTTCTTTCATTACAGGATCAGGTTACCCAGAATGAAGGCCAGATTACCCTTAATTTTATAACCCTTTATAAAACATTGGGTGGCGGATGGTCACCTGATTCAACTGATATCTAGTAGGAGCTAATTATGTATAGAAAAGAAAACAGAAATATGTTGGCGGATAACCTTGAATTAAACGGCGTTCACGGTAAAAAGCGCAGATACAAAAAGCCATTAATTATCCTGATCATCATCGTGATTTTGATTGCATTGTTCTCATTATTAACGGGTAAAAAGGATGAAAACGCTTCAGCACAGTACAAGACAGAACAGGTAACCAAAGGAGACCTGACCATAACCGTAAGTGCAACAGGGAGTCTTAAACCCAGAAATCAGGTGGATGTGGGCAGCGAGCTTTCCGGCATAGTAAAGACAGTAGATGTAGATTTTAACGACCATGTGACCAAAGGCCAAATACTTGCCACAATCGACACATCAAAGCTTGAGGCACAGGTCAAACAGTCAAAGGCATCCCTTGAATCAGCTAATGCAAAGGTTCTCGATTCAGAGGCCACTCTCCTGGAAAAGGAAAATGAACTCAAACGTATGAAGCAGGTATGGGAATTAAGCGGTAAGAAGATTCCTTCTCAGAATGAGATCGATTCTGCCGAGGCAGCTGTGCAGCGTGCAAAGGCATCACTCGCCTCTGCAAAGGCTCAGGTTTCACAGGCAAAGGCAACACTCGAGGCCAATGAAACAGATCTCAGCAAGATGGTTATTAAGTCTCCTGTTAATGGGATTGTTCTTGATCGGGCAATTGAACCTGGACAGACAGTAGCCGCCTCATTTCAGGCCCCTGTACTTTTTACACTTGCAGAAGACCTTACCAAGATGGAACTGAGTGTTGATGTTGATGAGGCTGATGTTGGCATGGTTAAAAACGGTCAGGACGCCACATTTACAGTGGATGCATATCCCAATCAGACATTTAAGGCCAAAATCCTGCAGGTAAAATTCGGATCAACAGCCACAGAAGGTGTTGTTACATATGAAACGCTCCTTCTGGTAGATAATGAAGAACTGCTTTTACGACCCGGTATGACTGCCACCGCAGAGATAATTGTCAATCAGATAAAAGACTCAATTCTTGTGCCAAATGCCTCGCTTCGTTATGAGCCACCCTTTGCAAAAAATGCTTCTTCTCCAGAAGGAGGTCAGAGGAGTTTTTTAAGCAGGCTAATGCCTGGCCCTCCAGGTAGATTTGCAAATCAGGATCAACGGAAGGAGAAAAAAGAAAATGGCGTTAAAAAGGTATGGATTTTAAAAGATAACCAGCCTGTACCGATCGCTATAACTGTAGGCCCAAGTGATGGTAATATGACACAGGTATTAACTGGTGATCTTCAACCAGGGATGGATATAATAACCGGTTCATTAGGGCAATAAATATGGAAGAACTCAAATTAAACGAAAATGAAACCCTGATAGAATTCCGTGGTGTAACAAAGGTATACGGAAGCGGACAGGCCTCCATGATGGCGCTTAAAGGGGTAGATTTCCAGATCAACCATGGTGAATTCGTTGCGGTTATGGGGCCAAGCGGTTCAGGTAAATCAACATGTATGAACATCCTGGGTTGTCTTGATACCCCTACAGGAGGGGATTATATTTTTCAGGGTGTACGAGTTAATTCCCTTTCAAGAAGCCAGCGCGCGCTGCTACGCCGGTACTATCTGGGATTTGTTTTTCAGGGATTTAACCTGCTTAACAGGACATCAGCGCTTGAAAATGTCGAGCTCCCGCTTTTTTACAGGGGAATACACTTAAAAAAGCGAAGGGAAATGGCAAGAAAGGCACTCAATATAGTAGGGCTTACCGGATGGGAAGAGCATACGCCTGGAGAATTGTCAGGCGGGCAGCAACAGCGTGTATCAATCGCTAGGGCACTTGTAACAGAGCCGGAAATTTTGCTTGCTGATGAACCAACCGGTAACCTTGATTCTGAGAGAAGTATAGAGATAATGGAGCTTCTTACCAAGCTAAATGATGAAAATAATATTACTATCGTAATGGTTACCCATGAGAAGGAAATGGCTGAATATGCTAAAAGGACCATCAGGTTTCGGGATGGTCATATTGAGCATGACAGACATAATGGAGGTAATTCATAATGTGGATTCAGACTATTATACTGGCCCTGAAGGAGATAAGGCGTAACCTTATGAGGTCCACACTCACCATCCTCGGGGTTGTAATCGGTGTTGCAGCAGTAATTACAATGGTGACGCTTGGAAGCGGCGCAACTGCCAAGGTTACAGAAGATATATCAAAAATGGGAAGCAATATTCTGCAGATACAGCCCGGTCAGGGTTTCAGGGGACCTGGTGGTGCGAGGATGGAATCAGAACCCTTTAAAGAAGCCGATGTAAAGGTAATCCAGGAGCAGATAGATGGACTGGTGGCGGTAGCACCTGTTTCAAGCAGTATGACTCAGATTATTTATGGCAATGAGAACAGACTGACTTCAATAACAGGAAGCACAAACGACTATATAATCGCACGTAATTTTGAACTGGATACAGGAAGAAAATTCACAGCAGGAGAAATAAGCGCCGGTAAATCGGTCTGTATTATCGGAGCAAGCACAAAAACAAATCTTTTTGGAGCAGAAGACCCGATAGGGATGACCATAAGGCTTAAAAAAATATCCTTCAAGGTAATTGGTGTTTTCAAATCCAAAGGGCAGTCAGGTATGGGCAGGGATCAGGATGATTTTGTGCTTATCCCTATAAAGACCTTACAGAGAAGGATATCAGGTAATAATAACATATCCTCAATCATGGTATCTGCTGCAGACGGAGTTTCTACAGAGAAAGTAAAAGCAGACCTTGAGGCTCTCTTCAGGGAACGTAGACCCGGAACAAAAGAGGGTGAGGACGATTTCCATGTTGACGATATGAAGGAAATTACATCCATGCTCACAAGTACAACCAGGGTACTTACTGCGCTTTTAGGCGCAGTTGCCGCAGTAAGCCTGCTTGTAGGAGGGATAGGCATAATGAACATCATGCTTGTTTCTGTTACTGAACGCACACGTGAAATAGGCATCAGGCTCGCCATAGGTGCACTTGAAAATGAGGTATTAAAACAGTTTCTTGTTGAAGCTGTCGTACTCTCTTCCTTTGGAGGAATAATAGGCATAACACTTGGTCTTTCAGCTGCTGGTCTTCTGGCTACATTATTTGGCGTTCCATTTATAATAAGTCCAAGTATCGTATTGCTGGCCTTTATTTTTTCAGCTGCCGTCGGGGTTGTTTTCGGCTTTATGCCTGCAAGAAAGGCAGCACAGCTTGATCCGATTGAGGCGCTCAGGCACGAATAAAAGAAAGGTATAAGGTTCAAGGCGCAAGGTGCAAGATAAAAGTAATTTTTATGATACTGAGTCATTCATACTTAAAACAGATTTTAAACTGCAATGTTAATGCGTTTATAATGCATAAGATACAATGACAATTGAATAATAATGGATAAAACTGTATGGGCAGACCTGTGTGCCTGCCCGCAGATGATGGCTCAGGATAACCATTGCCGTCAACCAGCCGCCTTCGTTTGGGAAACCAGAACTATGTCGTGCCAGGCATGGGGTTGTCCCTCCATTGTCTTATCATAAAGACGATAATCAGATTGTATTTAGTCTAGTTTTATGTCAGAAAGATAGCCTATTAAAACAGGTTTAAATTTATGAAAAACGACCGCATAGCCATAACACTCAAAAAAGGTAAGGATGCCTCCGTAAGGCGGCGTCACCCCTGGGTCTTTTCCGGTGCAATAAAGGAAACAGATAGTGAAAATATACCAGACGGTGCAGTGGTAGATATATATTCTTCTAACGGTGAATTTCTGGCAATGGGCCATTATCAGGCAGGCACAAGCATTGCCGTGAGAATACTCTCATTTTCTCACTCTGATGAAAAGACCCTGTTTAGGAAAAGGATTCAGAGCGCCTGGGAATACAGAAAAAGCATCGGTATTGCTGAAAATCGGGATACAAATGTATTCAGGCTTATCTTTGCAGAGGGTGACGTGTTATCCGGTCTTGTGGTTGATTATTATGACGGTGTTGCAGTCTTGCAGGCTCACTCCATGGGTATGTATCTGAGCCGTAATTTGATCGCAGAAACAATCAGTGAGGTGCTTGGAAAAAGGTTAAAGGCAGTATATGACAAGAGCAAAGAGACCCTGCACGGAAGACATGGTGCTGTTGAAAACAGTTTTATTCTAGGCTCAGCAGAAGAGTCAGGGGTTGTGCTTGAAAATGGCAGACAATTCATTGTGAACTGGGTAACCGGTCAGAAAACAGGTTTTTTCATTGACCAGCGTGAAAACCGCTCTCTGGTTGGCAAATATGCCTCAGGCAAATGTGTACTTAATACATTCTGTTATACTGGCGGCTTTTCAGTATATGCCGGTTCAGGCAATGCAAAGGAGATACACAGTGTAGACTCATCAAAGGCTGCTTTGACCATTGCCGAAGAGAATATGCGGCTAAATAATCTGCCCGACCATAAATGTATTGCAGGGGATGTGTTTGATTATCTTCAGTCATGTGAAGAATATGACCTTATAATACTTGACCCACCAGCCTTTGCAAAAAAAATTAATACAAGGCATCAGGCGGTTATTGGTTATAAAAGACTGAACAGCGCTGCAATCAAAAAAATCAATCCCGGAGGCATATTGTTTACATTTTCATGTTCACAGGCCATTGACAGACGTCTGTTTCAGGATACCGTCATTGCCGCTTCAATAGAGGCAGGCAGGAACATCCGCATTATGCACTGGCTGAGTCAGCCGCAGGATCACCCTGTTGACATATATCACCCTGAAGGAGAATATCTTAAAGGACTTGCTGTATATGTTGAATAAAGGGCCCCAGGCTATTCATAGAAGAAAGGCGGCATATCAACATCACCAAATTTGTGAAGGGGGGGCGCTGTTAAGTTATTAGGTTTAGTAAAGCCAGCCTTATAACATGTGTTTTTCATTGCTAATACCTTTTTCAAAGCCATGTTATCAACCTTAAATGAAACAAAAATTATTATAATTTCTTCCGGTCAAAATCAGACCTGAATATCTTTCGCTTTTCTATGCCCCTGATAATGACATGGTGCAGTGCACCGGGACTATCTATTCTAGCTTTTCTTGGCATATAGCCTTATTACCACTACAACTTATCCATGTAAAGCATAAAAGCATAGTCGTCCCCATTGTTGTCCCTGAACTTGTGATAAGGTGCTAAACTTGATCTTTAAATGTCAAAAGATGAAAGA
>CAYWRH010000185.1:0-6748 GCA_964460435.1 uncultured Desulfatiglans sp. | reverse complement strand
ACAAGCAGTCCCCCGCCCCTGAATGCAAGATACCCGCCCAATGTCACAATGAATGCAGGAATTTTAAGATAGGCAATAAGCGCCCCGTGCCACAGTCCAACCAGAAGGCCTACAATAAGGGCGACAAAAATGGATAAGAGTGTTGATATTAGGCCGTTTATGCTGGTGGATATCCCAAGAAAGGTGGTCTGTGCCTCAAATGATGGAAAGAGCCCGCTTAATAAACCGGGAAAGATAAAATACTGGCAGTAGGCAACTATGATGCTGATAAAGCCCACAACAGAACCAATAGAAAGGTCTATGTTACCAGTAACAATCACCGGCACCATGCCAATGGCAAGTATTGCTATAAGGGAGGTTTGCCTCACAAGGTTTGAGAGGTTCCGCGGCTCAAAAAATACACCGTTTGTCAGAATGCTGAACAATATCCATATCACCACAAGGGCTATTACCATGGAATAGGTGCGAAAATTTGCATGAAGGGAATCAACAATCTTACTCATTCTGTCTCCTTAATTAATTTAAAACCGATGTTCCTGTTGCAAGGGTCATTATACGTTCCTGTGTTGCATCCTCATCATTATCAATAATGCCGGTGCATCTGCCTTCATGCATCACAAGTATCCTGTCACTCATACCCAGAATCTCGGGGAGTTCGCTTGAAACCATTATTATTGCAACCCCCTGAGCTGCAAGCATATTCATGAGTTTGTATATCTCATACTTTGCCCCTACATCTATGCCCCTTGTAGGCTCATCCAGGATAAGTATCCTCGGGTTTGACATGATGCATTTTGCAAGCACCACCTTCTGCTGGTTTCCACCACTCAGGGACTCCACAATAGAATGAATGGAGGGGCATTTTACAGAGAGCCTTTTTGACATCTCATTGCATTCATAATACTCCTTGTGCCGGTTCACACTGAAGCCTTTTGTGAACTGGTCCATGTTTGGCAATGAGATGTTTTTTAAAATAGACTGGCTTACGATAAGCCCCAGAAGCTTCCTGTCTTCAGGAACAAGGCTTATCCCATTATTGATGGCATCGCGCGCTGACAGAATAGATACCTCTTTGCCATCTATCCTGATAGCGCCCCTGCGGTTTTTCCCGTATTCACCGAATATGGCCGACACAAGCTCAGTGCGGCCAGACCCCATCAGGCCTGCTATGCCCAAAATCTCACCCCTCCTCACATAAAAGCTCACATCATCTACCAGTTTTTTATGCTGGAGCAGAGGGTCTGGCACAGATATACCTGTTACCTCCATCACAGTCTCTCCGGGGTTGCGTGTTACCGCAGGATACCTCTCCTTCATCTCACGGCCAACCATCATGGAGATGATCTTTTCAGTGGTAATCTCCTTTGTCTTTACCGTATCAACAACCGTGCCGTCACGAAATACCGTTATGGTATCTGTGATCCTGAAAAATTCATTGAGTTTGTGCGTGATATAGATGCAGGTAATGCCATCATCCCTGAGCCGTTCAAGGATTTCCATGAGTGTATCAACCTCCGCCTCTGTAAGGGCAGAGGTGGGCTCATCAAGGATTAGCACCTTAACATTTTCAGAGAGCGCCTTTGCAATAACCACCATCTGCTGCTTGCCAACACCCAGGGAGGAGACCTTTGCTGAAAAGGGTATGTTCAGGTTATATTTTTTTAAAATCTCTCGTGTATCGGCATAGAGCTTGTTCCAGTTCACAGCGCCGCGGGCGGTTACAGGCTCCCTTCCTAAAAAGATGTTTTCACCCACAGTCATCTCAGGCACAAGCAGAAGCTCCTGATACACGACCGCTATACCCTTATCCATGGCGCTCCTTAACGCCTCACGATCAAAATTAAGCTCCTCGCCATCATATATGACTGTGCCTGTGTAGCTCCCTGCCGGGT
Organism: uncultured Desulfatiglans sp.; assembly: GCA_964460435.1. Taxonomy (GTDB): domain Bacteria; phylum Desulfobacterota; class DSM-4660; order Desulfatiglandales; family HGW-15; genus JAAZBV01. Next base: position 4,856 of record CAYWRH010000185.1, on the reverse strand, counting down.
AAACGCCTGACAGTATCTTTACAAGAGTTGATTTGCCAGCGCCATTTTCACCGGCCAGGCCATGGATCTCGCCCCTTTTCACATTAAAGGAGATATCCGAAAGGGCTGTTACACCTGGGAATTTTTTGGTGACGTTATTTATCTGTAATATGATGTCATCCATATCAGCCTCAAAACAGGTGGCATATAAAATGCCACCCTACGACGAAAAACCTCGACGCGTAGGGTGGGGCTTTACGCCCTACCGCCTTCTACCATGATGTATATTAAATTTTATAAACCATAGACCCCGCATATGGATAAACACCATATACAGATTTTATCCTTGCCCTTACAGGGTTTCCAATTATATATCTTGAAACCTCTTCTATATCATCTTCTTTTCTAAGTAGATGATCATAAAAGCTCCTTTGAAACCTTATCTCCCAACCCGCATTACGACAGCTTGCTGAAAAACGCCCTTTAATAATTCTGACATAATCAGTTATAGAGCAATTATTTGACGCCGCAAACAGTAAATGTATATGGTCCGGCATAACACAGTATGCATATAGTTTAATATTTCTTTCCTCAGCTGTTTGCATAACCAGTCGAGTAATATTTTCAGCAGCAACCTGGTTTTTAAAGTAAGGTATCTTATTTTGTGTTCCTATTATAATATGAGCAATAGTTCCCGGAGTGGAATACAACTCTTTATTTTTTAGTCTTGTATATTTTCGATTTATAAAGGGCATTGGTAGTCCAGTGATACTTATTTGCATCAGCCTTTAAAACGGTCGGGGATAAACCCCGACCCTACAAAAATATTAACACTACGAAATCAGCAAAAACGTGGGGGTTTATCCCCCACCGCCTTATGCCAGTATCAGCATAAATACAGCACTATGGCAACATATTCCTTTTTGCGGTCGGGCATAAAGCCCGCCCCTATGAAAACCGTCAAACCCGTAGGGTGGGGGTTTATCCCCCACCTGATCCTGTTATATAATGTCCAATTATTGCAAGGTAGAAAAAACCATCCTGCAAACCCCTACGGTTTCTGCGGTCTTTCTGCCTCCGGTACCCCTGCGTACACCTCTTCCCACTTCTGGAACCCGCTTTTTACTACAGTGTCATATATATTGTTTTTATCTACCTGTATCACATCAAGGAACCGGCAGGGTATCTCTCCCTTCATGTTTTTATCAAGTGTAAGGGCTGCGAGGGAAAACGGTTTAAGCCCCTCTATCTTCTCCTTGTTTGCCAATTTTATTGCGATGTCCACTGCAAGGGGGGTAAGCTGCCGGACATCCTTGAACACGGTCATGGTAAGATCACCATCAACGATTGATCTGCATCCGGCAGCCGTGGCATCCTGACCGGATATGGGCACTATCCCGTTCAGCTTCTGTGCCTTTAACGCCTGTATTGCGCCAAGGGCTGTGCCGTCATTTGATGCTACTACCGCATCTATCTCATTCTTTAGTGCGGTAAGGATATTCTCCATCTTTTTTAGGGCGATCTCCTGTTCCCAGTTATCCACCCACTGGTCTGCAACAATCTGGATCTGCCCCTTGTCAATAAGGGGCTGAAGCACCTCCATCTGCCCGTTCCTGAAAAGCACAGCATTGTTGTCTGTCGGGCTCCCGCCAAGCAGAACAAATCTTCCGCTGTCCTTGACCTTTAGGATACCCCGGGCCTGCTGGCGGCCTACCTCTACATTGTCAAAGGAGATATAGCATGCAAGGTTCGGCGTTTTGATGAGCCTGTCATAGGCAACACAGGGCACTCCCGCCTTTGCTGCCTTGTCCACTGCAATGGAGCATGATGCCCCGTCCTCTGCAACAATAAGTATGGCCTTTGCGCCCTTTGTGACCATGTTTTCTATCTGGTCATTCTGCACCCTGGTATCATGGTTTGCCTCCTGGGCCATAACCTCATACCCTTTTTCCTCGAGCATCTTTGTCATGATATCGCGCTCAACTGCCCAGCGCTCTGTGGCAAAGTCAGAAAAGGAAAGGCCGATCTTAATCTTACCGCCCGCCTCTTTAGCGCCCTTTTCCTCTTTGCCCTCCTTTGAACAGCCAGACGTTCCAAAAAGCAAAAGCGCAACAGTTACTGCAAATAGAAATCGCCTCATAATGTCTCCTCCGAAAGTGTTAAATACATTATTATTCAATGGATTTTACCTTTATGATTGTTACTAGTTTAACTATCTCTATATAACATCCTTATTTCTTCTTCAAGACAATTGCCGGAGTGATAATAGAAGGAAGGAGACTGGATATTTGATTAGAAATTATAGTCCTGATGTTGGGGGGTTGATTTACATATTGTTGACTTGTGGATAAGATCAGATTCCTTTACTTTACACTATTGGGTAAAAAACTGGAATCTATCAAAAATCAAAATTTATTTGTATAGCCTGACAGATACAGGCAAGGATTATATGCATCAGTTCGCTATATCCGGTTATCCAGTGAGTCTCAAAAAATGCAAGGCAGGAATGATATAATTGTTTTCAGGAAAGGGCTCTATTTTTTTTGCATTTAACACAACCTGAAAAATGGGGACATTCAGCCTGCGGCTGAAGTATTTTCCGGCTTTACTTACTTTTAGATCACTTTCTTTGGCTTCAATTAATCCTATTGGTTTATTATTTTTCAGTATTACAAAATCAACTTCCCTCTTTTCTCTGTCACGAATATAACTGACTTCAAAGTCTCCAAGACCTTTTTCATTAAATCTTGCCACCATTTTTAGAAGTGTAACAGCGATCAGATTTTCAAACCTGCTCCCGGAATCAGAGAGAAGCGACCAGTCATAAAAGTAAAGTTTTTTCTCTTTCTTGATTGCACGGGACACATTACTGTGCCAGGGCCGGATGGTGAATACCATGTAAAGCCCTTCCAGGATTTCAAGCCAGTTTTTTATGGTGTCATATTTTCTGCCAAGATCCTCGCTTATGGACGGAATGCTGAGATTTGAACCAACTTTACCTGGCAATATTTCAACAAGGGTTTCAAGTCCTTTAATATCCGAGATCCTGGACAGCTCTCTTACATCTTCTTTTGTCAATATCTCCTTGTATTCTGTTTGCCACCTTTTGTGAAATCTATCAGACCCTTTTATAAAAGGTTCTGGAAAACCGCCGAATTTTAGCAGTAGTTCAAGTGCTTCCAGCGCGGTATCTGTTTTTATTTCTCTGGCCAGGCTGACTAATAAGTCTCCGTTTATAAATGGAGATTCATCTTCAATTATTCCTGACAGATTTCCAATGACCTCCGGGAGCCCCAGTGGAAACATTTGAAAAGAAAAATAACGTCCAAGCATAGAGTCACCTGTTTTTCTGGCAAGCTCAAGACGAGCTGAACCGGTAACAAGGAGCTTTATCATGTCATGCTTAGTATCATAAAATCCTTTCAGGAGATTTCTCCACTCCATGTGTTTGTGAATTTCATCGAACACCATTGGGACTGGTGAATTTGAATATCTTTCTTCAATAATATTATTGAACCAGAGAGGGTTTCTTTTATAGTTTATGATAACTGACGGGTCATCAAAATTAAAGTAGTTTTCAGAATAACCCTGAGATTTCAGCCAGTCCCTGGCAAAGGTTGTCTTCCCGACCTGTCTTGGGCCGGTAATAATGATCATTTTGCCTTCAGATATTTCAGGGTCGAAGATATGGGTTTCAATTAAACGTTTCATGCTGTCTATTTTCCCTATAACTGGAATATTGTCAAGACAATATTCCTCTACACTGGAATATTTTCGTAGTTATTCGGTCTTTTTACTATAGCCCATAAGCCCTGGCAGGGGCAATTACTTATAATTAACAGATGCAGATGGGCCAAGGTTTCAGATGGAGCCGCAGGGTTACAGGGGTTACTGTAATTAAATCACCACCTATTGTGTAATATCAGGGGTATTGTTATCCCATGCAAGGGTCCCATTATGTACTGATCCAAATTTGCGAAGTATGCCATTAACAACATTCTTAATTTGTCCTGTATCCAGTTGTCACGCTTCTATTTATTATCGAAGCCAGTTTTCTACTGCAAGACCGGGCACAAGACTGAACTCCTCGAAATTTGCTGTTACCAGAATCAGACCTAATGAAATGGCCTGGGAAGCAATCAGCATGTCATTTGGGCCGATGGGTGTTCCGGCCTTTTCAAGGCCTGAACGTAATATTGCATATTGTTTGTCAACAGGTTCCTCTAACGGTAGAATTTCTATGGTCGATAATATAGCTTCCATTTGATAGCGTAGCCGTTCCGATCCCTTTTTTTCGACACCGAAACGAAGTTCACTTGAAACTATTATGCTGGTACAAACAGATTCTTCTCCTGCTTCAGCAATTTTATCCTTAATTCTCCCATGAGGATTGCGCACCAGTTCAGAAATTATATTTGTATCGAGGAGATATTTAAGTCTTAAGCTCATATATTAATATCATCGAGAGGTAGAACTTCTTCATCGATGTCAGGAAAATCTTCATCCAGGGAAGTCAATTCTTCAAGAACGGATAGTAACCCCTTCTTTTTTACAGGCTCAAGAATAAGCCGTTTACCCTCTTTTCTGATAACTGCCTCATCTCCATCCATTTCAAAATCCTTTGGTATTCTTACTGCCTGGTTTCGACCATTACGAAACAAACGAACATGTTGCTGAGGGGTGTTCATAGTGACTCTCCTTATAGGAACAAGTGACATAGGCTGCAGCATATGCCTGATTAGGAAAAAAGTCAAGTCTATGATAAAGTCACAGATACAGATATTATATGAGGGAAAGCCGGTAAAGGGGATAAAGGCATAAAAAAAGGCAGGGTCAAATGACCCTGCCTTTTTCAGGTTTATTGATTGATCAGATCA
>CAYWRH010000184.1:0-6785 GCA_964460435.1 uncultured Desulfatiglans sp. | reverse complement strand
TGTTTTTAAAAAGATTATTTATTATCTTGACAGAAGGATTATAGGATGTCCCCTAATCCGTAGTGATAAGTTTTTTCGGAGATCATATTTTTGGGAGAAATGCACAATATCATGTGCATGATACACATTTTAAAGGCATATGCCTTAAAAATTATAAGACTGTATCTATCACATACAATGATTCCTCGGATCTCAACATGTAATGCCCTAACCTGGAAAATTGGATTACGACTTACCCGATGAAACCTGATACGCTTGAATTTCATAGTGGGCTAGCTTATTCCCTTCCTCTCGTCATTCTCCGACTTTCCTGCCAGACCAAAACTTTAGTGACGGCTGGATCAGAGAATCCATATTTTTTGATTTTTCACATATCCTCTGCGCCATGCTCCTTGCCTTTTCCAGGGTAATTTATTATTGATTATTAAAAACCAACCAGTTATTATTCAGATGCTTCAATAAGTAACTACTTGGTTATATTTTTTTTTGGAAATACCGGCCTCAACTTTTTTGATCTCATTCAAAATGGAAAGATGGCCGGAATGGATGTACCTATTGTTTGACAATTCCTTGGAGATCATCGATGGTTAACATTAGACCAATGCAAATTCCCGGTCGATGGCGCGCAGGGTATGCGCTGGATTACCATACACTTAGCAGCACATATCTTGGTGTAGATGAATACGGCCATGCGATATATGACACTAAAAGAAGTGAGATCGGTGAACTGCTATATCGTCTCAAATACCGCTCGGACAAGAGTGTTATTAATGAACTTGTTGAAATCGTTGCAAGATTTGTTAGCGAATGGAATCCAGGTGTGACCATTCTCATTCCTGTTCCACCCTCACGAACGCGAGCTGATCAGCCTGTACAAATAATTGCCGAAAGGCTTGGCAGGTCAATAGGTATTCCTGTTGACCTGAATATTATAAAGCGAGTAATTGAAACTCCCGAACTTAAGAATGTGTATAATTATGATGAAAGGATACGCCTCCTTAATGGTTCCTATAAGGTCGATAAATCAGGCATTAAGGGGCAGAAGATTCTCTTATTCGATGACTTGTACCGTTCAGGTGCTACAATGAATGCGGTTACCTCAACGCTTTATGATGAAGGAGTTGCAGAAGAGGTATATGCCCTAGCCCTTACTCGAACCAGGAGTAGATCATGACAAAGGTATTTATCGGAGGATCTCGTCGAATATCGCAACTGGACATTGAGGTCAGAAAGCGGATTGATCGGATCATTGAACAAGGATTCCCCGTGCTTATCGGTGATGCAAACGGTGTGGATAAAACTGTACAGAAGTACCTGCAAAGTTGCAGCTACGAGGCTGTCGAGGTGTTCTGTTCAGGAGGAAAATGTCGTAATAATTTAGACAAGTGGCCGGTTCGAGCAGTAGCCACCAGTCAAACCCGAAGAGATTTCAATTACTATGCCGCAAAGGATGAACAGATGGCCCATGAGGCTTCTGTTGGGCTAATGATCTGGGATGGAAAGAGCGCAGGAACCATTGCGAATGTAGCACGCCTGTTGCGGCATCAAAAGAATGTAGTAGTTTATGTTGCGCCAGCTAAACGGTTTATCACTTTAAAGGTCGAGGCTGATTTAGAGAACCTTTTATCCGGTTGTGAAAGAGATGTGCAAGAGAAGGTACTCGCAGCCAAGAAAGGCCAGTTATCGGAGGCAGATAGGAGGCAGAGAAGTCTGTTTTAAATGACCACCCAATCCTGTCATACCGCGACCCAAATCGTGGTATCCAGTGCTTTTTGTTTTTGCGTCTAAACCCTATACGCTCTGCGCCATACGCTTTGCCTTTTTCAGGGCAATTAATTATTGATTATTAAAAAACAACCAGCTATTATTCCTGAACTTCAGCAACTATCTGATTATTTACTTTATTTTTGATATCTGGCTCATTTTTTCAGGATGACAATTAAAAAATGAAGATTGCCGGGGTTAATGAAACCTTATTCATCTAGGAAGGTCAATACAATGCCAATGACAGCAAAAGCAACCTTACAAACACTTCAAAAACTTATTGATAGATTAAGCGAATCTGATGCACATGAATGCACAATGATATGCATGACGATCTCATATTTGTTTAAAGAATTGGAATCATGGGCATTAACATCTGAGGATGCAAAAACTAATCACCCTAGCGCTGGTTCAATTTCAATCTATATAACTGAAATGACTGGGCCGTTAAATTCTATTGCAGGCATTTATGACTATGGTCATAGCAAAGAACAATGTATTTCTTGGTTAAATAGCGGTATTAAAAAATTGGCGGGTGTGAATTGCTTAAATGTAAAATTATAACTTGAATATGTCAGGGTTACTTCGCTTAGCCAGGCTTCATTATTTAAATTAATACAAGGGGAATAAGGGTAAAGCTATGTCAAGGATAAAAAATGGTACATATTACTTAGGGCGGGTTATTAAACTCGGAAACCTTGATAATAACCGATTAATGGATGCTATTTTCTTACCTAAACCTATAGTAGTATGGGGCCATGCTTGGACATTTATTGATTCTAAAAAGCTAAAATATGAAAATGGTGAATACGTATTTGCTAGGCTTATAAAGTATTCCCCAGATGCTGAAGTATCTGTTGTTGACCCAGATAAAAGTCAAGAAATAAAACGGGATGAACCCAATTTAAGTGTAGCTTCAAGCCCATTTATATATGTCCCTGAATTTTCAGGTATTGCGTATCTACGAGTTACAAATCATATTGAACCGAAAATATTTATGAAAAGGTTTGGAGCATTAATTAAAAATAAATATGGTGGATTTTTCGTTGAATGTGCTGTGGAGCCAATTTCTGATTTGAGATCATTTTCATTAAAGTTATCAAAGCTCGATAGAATCTATAGCATTTCGGCTACAGTTTCCCCTCCAAACCCTCTATTTGGACCTTTATGGAAAGATTTAAAAAATTATCTTGAACAAAGACAAACTGATAGAATGAAAATAGAAGAGGAGAGCACAGAAAATCATAAAATCAACACAAAATTACCAGCTATAGTTAAGGAAATTTCCGAACATAAATTAAGTGAAACGATTTTACCACAAGAAGTAGATATAGGTGATGCTGCAATTTTAATGGCAGCCGATGGATATGGATCAGGCTTAATCAAGGGCAAGCAAAATGAAGAATACGTTACAATAAAAACGTCTGAGACTATAAAAAACTTTAGTTTTTTAAAAGATGCAACACCAGACGAATTATCTAAAAAAGTATATGAAATATTAAAAAGCATAAAAGATGATAGGCACATGCAACACGATGAAAATCATTGAAATTTTAAGACTATTAGTAATATCATTTGAGATACTTTTCTTATTGGTCCTTCTTGCAGTAATGCAATTTTATTCAGAACCTTTCGAGCTGCTCGGTAATCAAATTAAGACAAACATAGAAATCTGGAAATATATTCCAACTATTCCAATTGCGAGTTGTGTGTTTTCAATACAATATGCTTGGAAAATTTTAAATCCTATAAATAGCTCATCAAATAAAATTCTTCATGAATGGCCAAATTATTGGAAGTTGAAGTTTCGAATAATTTCATCGATATTTTTATGCGTTGCATGTGTTGCGGCATCATTTATCATATGGATTTTTGTGGAATCTTTTTCTGCAAAAATAATAGGAGTGATATTTATTGCTTCTTGTTGTATCTCTTTAATTGTGGCATCGAATGAATTACTTGCAGCTTTCAAAATTCGTGAATTAATAGAAAGCTAACAGCGAGCACTTTATTGTAGGGTCATGTCCTGATATTAGTTTTGCACAGAAAAAATACAAAGGATATAAAATGACAAAAAACTTTAATGAAAAATTGATCGAACTGTTGAAAACAGATTCCCGGTTTGTGGATGATGAAGGGGAATTGATAAAGGCGGCGGTTATTGACCGGGCGTGGAAGATTGACCGGGAGTTGGTCAGGCTGCTGTTGAGTAAGCCGGAGATCAAAAGCAAGTTTTTTGATGAGATTGAAGGGCACTGGATATTCAACATTAATACCTTTATCGAATATATCACCGATAAAAATTTTCTTGCCAATTCATATACCCGCTTCAGAAATAAGATCGGCCTTAATATAGATGGTAAATTCCTCAAGGAACGCGGAGAGGTGTCTCTTGTTTGGCCCTATAAGGATTGTGTGCTTGAAGGCGGCCAGACCAAAGAAGAAGAAAAACGAAAGGAGATATTTTTTAATGAAATACTGGCACAGGATGAGATTGACCGGCTTTTTGACCCAAAGGTTCTGACCAACTGGAAAAGATACACTGTAAGCGATCAAGTAACCGCATCTTCACAAGGGAAGAAGAATATGTCAAGGTACTCCGAGACTAGAAAGGAAGGGGTGCTGAATGATGGAAGCAGAGAGTATACAAAAAGATGTGGAGAGGGATAAGGCGGAGTACTGGAAGGGGCATATAGAGAGATGGAGGGAGAGCGGAAAGAGTCAAATTGACTATTGCATTAAGAATAACCTGTCGAGACATAGATTCACCTACTGGAAATGCAAGGGGAATAATAAGGAAGTATCCCCAGTCAGATTTATACCGGTAGTTGCCAGACCTTATAATAAATCCATAGAAAACAAAATAGAGCCGATCAAGGTTCAGGTGGGAGGTCTCTTCCGCATAGAAGTAGGAGAAGGGTTTTGTGGTAATACACTTACACGGCTGATAAAGACGCTGACGGATATAAGATGATAAAGCCAGTATCAGGGATAAAAGTATACCTTGCATTAGGAAACACGGATATGAGGAAGTCAATAAACGGGTTAAGTATTATGGTTGAAAGCCAGTTTAACCTTGATGCCTTCAGCGGACACCTGTTTGTCTTCTGTAACCGGCGTAAAAATAACATGAAGGTATTATACTGGGACAGGAACGGGTTTTGTTTATGGCAGAAGAGGCTTGAGAAGGAGAGGTTCCGGTGGCCTGATATAAAAGAAGAAATAATGGTGATAGAGGAAAGGGAGTTAATGTGGCTGATAGAAGGTCTGGATGTTGAGCAGAATAAGGCGCATAAGAAGTTAAGTTATAGCAAGCTGCATTGATTTGTTAAAATAACTAAAAATAAGTAAAATAAAGCTTGATTAATATTAAATTATATGCTACCTGTAGCATATGATATCAACACTGCCAGATAGCATAGATCAACTTAAAAAATTAGCCCACCATTATGAGGCTGAAAACAATATATTACGTGAAAAGATAAGCCTGTTACAGGCAAAGCTGTTTGGCCGCAAGACAGAAAAGAAGTTATACGGCATAGAAAACGGCCAGCAGATTTTACTGTTCAATGAGGCTGAAGAATATACTCCTCCAAAAGAAGAGATGGAGGAGGTTATAGAAGAAGAGATCAAGGTTCCTGCCCATAGCCGCAAGAAACCAGGCAGAAGGCCATTGCCTGAAGATCTACCCAGAGTTGATGTAATCCATGATATAAGTGAAGAAGAGAAGATATGCGCCTGCAGTTGTATTAAAGACAAGATTGGCGAAGAGATCTCGGAACAACTGGAATATATCCCTGCTGTAATAAGGGTAATAAGGAACATCCGGCCCAAGTATGTATGTAAGAACTGTGAAGGTGTTGAGGCTGATGAGCCTGCTGTAAGCATAGCATCCTTACCCCCCATGATAATCCCGAAGAGTATAGCCACCCCAGGGCTGTTAGCCCATATAATGACATCCAAGTTTGCAGATGCCGTCCCCTTTTATCGTCAGGAAAATCAGTTTGAAAGGATTGGGGTTGACATACCGAGGTCGAGCATGTGCGGATGGGCGATAAAGGTGGCGGAAAGGTGTGAACCTTTAATGGAATTACTCAACAAAGATATCCGGTCTGGCCCAATAATGAGTATTGATGAAACCACGGTTCAGGTGATGAAAGAGGTGGGCAGGTCAAATACCACCAAATCCTATATGTGGATATTCCTGGGAGGCGATCCTGATAAACCTTTACTCTCTTATCAGTATCACCCTACCAGGTCAGGTAAGGAGATAATGGAGTATCTTAAAAAATATAAAGGGTATGTACAGACTGATGGCTATGGTGGATATGATTTTCTTGATACTATTGCTGACATAACCCATGTTGGTTGCTGGGCTCATGCTAGAAGGAATTTTGTTGATGTTGTAAAGGCATCAGGGAAACGTGAATCTGTAAAGGGGCGCACAGGCGTTGCTGAAGATGCATTAAGCTTTGTACAAAGGCTTTATGCCATAGAAAAAGATGCAAGGGAGAGGGAGTTACCCTTTGATAAGATATATGAGCTCAGGCAGGAGAAATCAAAGCCTGTTCTTATTGAGTTTAAGTCATGGCTTGTAAATAAGTACAATCTGACAAACCCTCAGGGGTTACTGGGAAAGGCTATAAGTTACACCCTGAATCAGTGGGACAGGCTGATAAGGTATATTGATGATGGCCGTATCAGAATAGACAACAATCTTACAGAGAATGCCATCAGGCCTTTTGTTGTAGGTAGAAAGAACTGGCTCTTTTCTGGAACTCCAAAGGGTGCAAACGCCAGTGCCACGCTTTACAGTCTGATTGAATCAGCCAAGGCAAATAACCTTGAGCCTTATCGTTACCTTCGTTTCCTTTTTGAAAAACTTCCCTTTGCTTCCACAGAGGCTGATTACAAATCCCTGCTCCCACGATAAATTTGTTCTAATTTTCTGATTAACCGGGTATTTTTATTTTAGGGGTAATATATGAGTTTGTCTGTAGAAAAGGAGGGGTGAAACGGCG
>CAYWRH010000183.1:2852-6993 GCA_964460435.1 uncultured Desulfatiglans sp. | reverse complement strand
TTAATACATATCAATAGATAAAAAAACCCGCCGGCTAAAACCGGCGGGTTTTTTAATTCATATGCCTGTAAACAGAGTTAAAAGCTGTTAACCCTTAAGCGGATTAATGGCCGGTGTTTCAACTGTATCAAGAACCCAGTCCCAGTGGCGTCCGCCCTTCCATACCTCAGCATTCATCTCGTTTGAATACATGATCAGACTTGAGCCGGGGAACCTCTTTACCATGTTATAAAAGAATGAAGCAGCATCCTTTGTGTTGGCAAGCTCTTCCTCTGTGGCAATCAGGTAATCCTTTGTATACTTGTAGGCGCTGCCGTCAAACAGGCAACCCTCTTTCTGATGGCCAGGTATCACTACCTCTGCATTGTATTTTTCCATCTTTTCGATGTCAGCTATCCACTGAGCGCGCTGTGGGGCTGTCACCTCACATGTGAATGGGTGTGCCTGATTAAAGAGCACATCGCTTCCATACATGGTTTTAATGGATGGTATCCAGACAACAGAGTTCCATCTGTAATCGCCCATTACATGGTCAAAGACCTCGATCTTTTCTCCCTCAAGCTCAAGATAGCCTGTTGTAAGGGGAATGATATTTTCGGCCTGTTTACGGCAGAGATTGTTTTTTCCCATTATGGGTTCCCATTCATCCAGTTTTGCCTGATACTGATGGTTGTAAAGGTTAAGGTCTTCAGGCAGCATATAACACTTGGCATTCGGGAATGCCTGCTGCATGTAACCCATGCCCCAGTAGTGATCCGGATGAGAATGTGTGGCAAAGATTGCCTTGAGTTCAAGCTGGCTGTCAATTATCTCGGCTGTTACCCTGTATGCGTTGGCGAGCGTCCACTGACAGTCTACAACGATACATTCCTTTTTACCCATAATAATTACTGAAGCCACATTAAACCCGAACTCGTCACTGAAACAGGTCTTTGTTGCAAGTTTGCCTTTGCCATGTTTGTTTACAATAATTTCCATGCTGATATTCTCCTGTTTATATTTTGTGATGCATATTTATTACATCTATTTCTCTATAGAAATTCCGAATTTAGATCAACATAATAATGAAAACAATAATTTTTCGTAAAAACTGGTATTTTGTCCACACAGTGCCCTATAGAAAATGCGTTACGTTTATAGGTAATTAATTTACTGTGTAAAATGTGTATGTCCCGATACGTTGAACAGGGGATAGGATATGGTAGGGGATTGCACCCAATGTTGTCGAATTAAGAAGTACCTGCAACTCCTCTCCCTTGATGGGAGAGGTCGGGTAAGGGTGGAAAAAATAGGCAGTAAAATTGTTTTTTTATATCACAGGTTTCTCATCCCCCAGCCCCTCCAACAAAGTGGAGGGGAGATTAAAGAATTCCTTAAACCAACAGTAATGGGGACTACACTATCCCCTTTATACATTTTAACTCTCTTTCATCATTTCAGTTAATACTTCTCTTACCAGGCTGCCTTCAGCCTTTCCTTTTAAGTCTTTCATCAGCTTGCCTGTTAATTGCCCTATATTTTCACCGCTTTTTATATTGATACCTGATGAAAGAATGAAGGCTTTAATATCTTCTCTGGACATCATTTTAGGCAGATAGCTTTCTATAACATTCAGATATACTGATTCAGTTTTATTTAATTTTTCCAGTACTAGTTCTTCATTCTTCTTAAGACCTTTCAATATCTTCAATACTTCATCATCTGTAGGAAGTTCACCGGCTAATTTATTAAGCCTTGGAAATTCACCCATAATAACCCTTATGGCATTTACCCTTTCCATATTTTTTGCTTTCATAGACTCTTTCAAGTCCTCTTTTAAGTCATTATACAGCATTTTATTTCTCCTTATCGGTTAAAGGTTGATTAATAACTTATCACTCTAATTATTCCAACCCTCTGGAGGCTCGGTTCCACCCTTGATTTCGCGGGTAAGGTACAGCCACTTGCCATTTTTTTTAATGAAAGTGGAATACTCACGACCCTGAGCTTTTAGCTCTATCTGCCCCCTTTCTTTTTGCATCACATTCTCGGTCCACACCAGTTGCGCCCTGGCTGTATCACCTTGCACTGTAATGAGCAAGTTGCTGATAAGGCTATTGAATGAAAAGTTTTTAGGCGCATCACCATCAGGAAATGTATAAGCCTTGATAATGGCCTCTCTACCCTTAAAATGCTGACCGATCAGAATCAGCTCTCCATTCTCCACATAAAAGTTAGCAAAACTTTCAGGCGTTCCACCGAAGTTGAAGTAATAGCGGGTAATTAAATCCTGCACCTTCTGGCGATCGATCAAGGTTTCAAGAGTCATTTCTTCTGCCTGAGAAATAGTGCTGCAAAATAATGCAAGGCAAATCAGGGCCAGCAAAGTTTTAAATCGGTTTGTGAAATTATTCATTGTTGTCTCTCCTCTTTAAAATATCTGTTTACATTGTTGCACATAAAATTATGGTTTAGCAAAACGTTTAGAAACGATTAGTGTCACCCTGCACTATTGACACATTCACAATCCATATACTTATGCCTTTCAATTGTGGAGGCCTGATAAATATACCCCATTGAGAGGGGTTTATTGGCTTAATTTTGAACTGACAACACGATTGATGCTGATGCCGGCTTCAGCCGCCCGGATAGCAATAGAACGATGGACCTCCGGTGGAATCCTTACCATAAATTTGCCGCCATACTGTCTGCAGGCAATGGGTTCAGGTATAACCTCATCACTTGCTTCCATATCAGCAACAACTTCTGAAACTAATTTCCGTATCCCTTTTAAGGCACCTTCCGGTGTAGAAGAGAGCCAGCTCAGGCTTGGAAATTCAGCGCATAAGCCAACATATTCGATATCGTCTTCTGACCATGTTACCCGGTATGTATATCGATCATTTTTTAATGCCATTATTTACCTCCAATTTATCAAGAGCCAACAGCACCTGCTTCACTTGATAAGATTTAGCTTTTCCCTTATCATTTTGAATATTAATTCGCGGGTCTCCTTGCCATGGTGTTTTGTAAACTCGGTTGCTGCCGGTGCTTTGACGTGGTTTACCAAAGAAATGATCTCAAACCTTGCATAAATCAGTTAAGCCTATACCCTTCGGATTTTGAGTCATTCTGGCTATAATTTCATCAATTCTGACCATGTTCAGACAGTATCAATATTGATATCATTGTCAAGTGCTAATTTTTAGATTTGAAACCGATTGGTCTCTTACATGTTTTTACCCCGGGAGTCCCTATGAAACCATTTAGTGTCATGAACCCATTTATCAAACCTACACAATTGACGCCTTCACAAGCCATAAGCTTAGGCATGTCAAATGTGTAGACACTTATGAACTTCTTTTACTTACCGTTTCTTTTTTGTTTCATAAAAGCCGGGTAAAACAGTTCCCATGGAAAATCGGGTTCGCTTGCTCCATTATAAAAACATTGCTCCTGTGTAGAGGCATTTGTATTTTGAGGGATAGCTGAAGATGCTTGTGGCTTAATATTGGTTTTTGCAGCTACCGCTGTGCTAACCTCCGGAATTGCTGAAGTATTGCTGGGCACAACTTCGGTATTGCCAATTATGCCGCATCCGGCGATATTACCATTATTATCAACCTTTACCACCCAGTAATCATAGAAACCTGTACCTTTGGTGTATCCCGCGACAATGTATCCACTGTCTGAAGTCTCCTGGATCGAATTAGCTATATGAAAATTAGAACCACCACCATATGTTTTCTGCCAGATCACATTGCCATTAGCATCAAGTTTTAACATCCAATAATCAGTATAACCATCACTATATGCGTCAATATATCCGGCTACAATGTATCCATTGTCTGAAGTCTCCCGGATCGAAGTAGCTGTATTAATATTCGAACCACCACCATATGTTTTCTGCCAAATCACATTGCCATCGGCATCAAGCTTCAGCACCCAATAATTATTACCATAGGAGCCGGTGGAACCAGCAACTATGTATCCGCCGTCTGAGGTCGCCTGGATAGATTTGGCTTTATCTACAGATGTTCCACCATATGTTTTCTGCCATACCACATTGCCATTGGCATCAAGCTTTAACACCCAATAATCAGAGACGCCAAAGCTAGCGTTAAAGGAGTCAGTATACCCGGCCACAATGTATCCGCCATCT
>CAYWRH010000183.1:0-2752 GCA_964460435.1 uncultured Desulfatiglans sp. | reverse complement strand
GTATACCCGGCCACAATGTATCCGCCATCTGAAGTCACACGGATGGAATAAGCTGCATCACCACTAGAACCGCCATATGTTTTCTGCCAGGTTATATTTCCATCCGTATCAAGCTTTAGCACCCATAAATCGGTGTTGCCAGCGCCATAGGAACTGGTGTACCCGGCTACAATATATCCGCCATCCGGAATCTCTTGAATGGAAGTAGCATCCCCAGTACCACCATAAGTTTTTTGCCAGGTTATATTACCATCAGCATCAAGCTTAACCAACCAACAATCAAAGGAAGTAATACTAGACCATGTGAATCCGGCCACTATGTAACCACCATCGGAAGTCTCCTGGATGGAATTGGCTTGCTCATAATTCGAACCACCATAGCTCTTTGCCCATGTGCTTGCCAGAGATGATAAAGGATAAAAAGCCAATAAAAAATAGAGCGTTAAGATGCACAACTTGAATTGCATGTTTATCTCCCTTTTTACTCGTAATTAATAGCGGGCGATTTTAAATACTTACCAATAAACGCCAATATGCGTTCATATACTTCCTTTCGCGTTTCTTCATCATGAACCCCATGACCTTCTTTACCCAAAGCCATCCATTCAAAAACCTTTTTATTCTTTTCAAGGGCTGACTTCATTTTTGTTGCCTGTTCAAAATCGGCACGCCAGTCCTCTTTTCCGTGAATCAAAAAAACCGGTACCTGAATCTTGTCTGCATTGTAAACAGGTGACCATTCGTGCAGGATATTTTTATTAGTACCATGGACCATTTGCAGGTATGATTTTCCTATTTTTGAGCGTGAGATATCCGATGTTTCACCCATCAATTCCAGGTCATAGATCCCTGCATACCCGATGGCGCACCGATAAAGTGCTGGTTCGCGTATGACGCCTTCCAGCGCTGAATATGCCCCAAAGCTGCTGCCATATATGCATATGCGATCAGGCATGGCTATCTTTTGTTCGATAGCCCATCGTGTAGCGTCTGTAATGTCATCCTGTATCTTTCCGCCCCACTCTTTATAACCCTTGTGTTCGAATTCATCTCCGAGGCCGCCGCTTCCACGGTAATTGACCTGTAAAACCGCATAACCGCGATTGGCAAACAACTGCGCTTCAGAGTCGAATTCCCAGTAATCACGCACGCCATGAGGCCCGCCATGGGGGATTACTACCATTGGGTATGGGCCAAATCCTGCAGGACGGGTAATATAACCATGCAATGCCAAACCGTCCCGTGCATTGAAGGTGAACGGCTCCTTTGGACGCATTTGATCCGGGTTTATCCAGTCTCTGGCAGGCTGTAAATAAGAGGCCTTCATGGCCTTGGTATCGAAAAGGTAATAATCACCTGGGTTAATATCAGAATTTACAAAAACCACAGCCAGGCTTCCATCTTTGCTCGATGTTACAATCTGAACGGTCTGCCCCTTGAAGGTTTTCTCCAGTGATGCGCGTATTCTTGCGGCCAGATCCTTTTTATCCAGCCAGTAGGCAACGGGCTTATCAAGATAAGACTGAACTCCAATTATGCGTTTACCTGTCAGGTCATAAATTACACTGTAAATATCATTATCATCAATTCCAAATATCTTAGTAATCTCTTTGGTCTTAAGATCCAGGCGAAAAAGTTCAGTATAACGACTGTCAGAGGCAGTGCCCTCAAAAAAGATTGATTCGCCATCTTCGCTCATTATCAAGGGTATAATGGAATCTTGGCGAAAGCCGGGAAGATCAAAATCAACCCACTCGCCATCAGGGTCAGGTTTCCAGCTCACTGAATACTGTAGATTTGAATTAAGGCCAATGGCAAAACGCACACGGTCCTGTTGATCGGTCATCACTTCAGCGCTGGAATAGGGGGCAACACCCAGGCTTTTTTTGTCGCCGGTGAAACTGTTCAGAAGAGAGATGATCGGTTTGGCATCAGGATTATAGTACAGATAATTGCCTAACTGGCGGAATGGCATTTCCCGGATGAGGAGATTCTTTTCATCGTTTAAAAGCGGGTTTATCAAATAAGCTATTGAATAGGTATCCTTCCTTTGTGTTATCCTGGTTCCAAGCTGTTTTTCACCGGCCCGGTAGCCAAAAATCAATTCATGACTCTTGCCATCCACGTCTATAGCTAATATTTCACCGGTGCTTGCCAGTAACCCTGAGGGCTGTCTTTCAGCTAATTCATAAATGATACGCTGGTCCGAAATCCAATGAAAGTCTTCAAACTCAAAACCATCCCGGCAGCGGACGCCGTTGATAATATTTTTATCTTTGACTGTAATGGTCATTAGAAGGCTTCTACCATTCTTTCCCCCCAGATAAGCTGCATATTTGCCGGAAGGGGAAAGCTTGATGTCGCTAAATACATCATATTTTGTAAATGCCTCGACCGGTAATGGAGTCGGAACAGATTGTGGAGTTTCAGAATCTGAGTTAACTGCCTGAGTTTGGGCATAAGTAATGCCAAAAGACTGCAAGATTAAAACAACAAACACAATAGCCTGGACAATGCGACGCATAGTTTTACTCCATGTGGAATAATTTTTTATTTTTGATGGGAAAGACTTTTATTAATTGGGAGGGAAATATATGTGAAATGATATTCTGTGTCAATATCGATATTCTTTTGATCTGGTTCCTGATATGAAAATAGGAACCAGGAGATAAATACTAATTGTTTGATAATCCAGTACACTTTTCCGTGAGACATGTTCAGCAGGGTCCTGACGATCGTATTCCTTTAAAAC
>CAYWRH010000182.1:0-7066 GCA_964460435.1 uncultured Desulfatiglans sp. | reverse complement strand
TGAAGATGACCATGATGTCTTGTCTGCCTTTGTAAAAAACTTTAAATATCTCGGCTATGAAGTGATAGTCGCTACTGACGGTCTGGACGGGTTAAAAAAGGTGGATGCTGGCGGGTATGATATCGTTATCACAGATATTGTTATGCCTTTTGTAAGCGGTGTCGGTGTGGTCACCACACTTAAGGAAAAGAGGCCTGAAATCCCTGTTATTGCCATTACAGGCTTTGGAAAGGAGCCGGAATCTGCTGCCATTGAAAAAAAGGCAGATATAGTCCTGTCAAAACCGGTAAAAATGGCTGTGTTAAAAGAGCATGTTGACAGGCTTCTGGGAAAGCAGGCATAAATTATGCTCAAATTATTTTTTCTTAATGGGGATAAAAAAGGCAAAAGCGTAGATGTACAGGGAGACATCATATATATAGGCAGACTCCCTGACAGTGATATCCAGATAATGGATAAAACAGTATCAAGGAAACACCTCCGAATCACCAGGAGTGGCGATAAATTTATCATAAGGGATCTTGGCAGTAAAAACGGGACATTTCTCAAGGGGAAGCAGCTCATCCCGGATATTGACTATGAACTCAATGAGGGCATTCCCTTTGCTGCCGGAAATGTCGCCATGTCCATCGGTGTAGTATCTGCGGAGCCGGTCTTCACACCAAGTGAGATGGCTGATCTGTCAGCCCATTTCTCAAGCACCGCAATGTTTACCGCATATAAAGACAGGCCCATGACCCCTCCAAAAAACATGGATTTTCTGTTCAAGGTATCAAACATAATCAACCAGTCACTCAATATAAATGAAATAATGCAGAAGGTGCTGGATTACCTTTTTGAGCTGCTCAAACGGATAGACAGGGGTTTTATCATACTGGTTGACAGTGAAACGGGCGAGTTTACAAATGTGATATCCCGCATAGCAAAATCTGCTGATGACGGATCAGTATCATACAGCTACAGCAAGACAATAGTTGACGGGGTTATAAAGAGCGGCAAGCCAATTACAATCCTTGATACATTCGGACAGGATGATGCGGATGTCTCTGAGAGCATGGAACTCATGCATGTAAAGTCTGTCATGTGTGCGCCCCTAATCAGCAGAGAAAAGGTGCTTGGGGTGCTTTATGTAGACTCTGTAAAGATACCATACGGTTTCAGGGAGGATGACCTTGCCCTGGTAACAGCCCTGTGCAGCACCGCGGCAATAGCCATCGAGAATGCCATGCTGTATCGTAACCTTGAAACCATCATAGAGCAGCAGACAAGCGAACTGAATGATGCAGAAAAGATGCTGAGCGAGAGTGAAAAACGCTTCAGGGCAATGTTTAACAACCTGAACAGCGGGGTGATCATCTTAAAGGTCATTAATGATGGTAAAGATTTTCTTATCCTTGACATCAACAAGGCGGACTCAAAAATAGATAATATTAACAAGAAGGATGCCATAGGCAAAAGTGTGCTGGAGGTTCTTCCCGAACTGAAGGGCGCAGGGCTGATACAGAGGTTTGAAAAGGTCTGGAAAACAGGAAAGGCTGAAAGATGCCCGATAACCATAGAAAAGGGCGATAACAGGAAAAGCTGGAGAGAATATTATATAAGCCCTCTTCCTGATAATGAGCTTGTTGCCATTTTTGATGATATAACCGAGAAAAAGAACGCAGAGATGGAGCAGAAGGCGCTTCAGGAGCAGCTTTTTGCTGCCCAGAAAATGAAGTCCATAGGCGCATTTGCAGGTGGCACTGCCCATAATTTCAGGAACATACTTCAGGCAATATCCGGTAATGTGGAATACCTCGAGGTCATCTATGGTGAAAAGCCTGAGGTAAAGGAGCTGACAAAAAACATATACAGCTCCATCGACAGGGGAGTCGGCCTCATTAACAACCTTTTGCATTTTGCCAAGCAGGGGTGGGCACTTGAAATGGAGGAGATTGATCTTGCAGAGGTTATCATGAAAACCCATGATATCATCGAAAAGGTCTTTAACAAGAATATCAGGATAAAGATGATACTTGAAGATGATCTTCAGGTAAGGGGGAACGTTTCACTCCTTAGCCAGGCATTCATGAATCTCTTTACAAACGCAAGGGATGCGATGCCCAATGGAGGTGACCTCACTGTAAAGGCAAAAAAGATCGGCAATAAGGTTGTGACATATGTGATTGATACAGGGCATGGCATTGAAGAAGAGGTTATTGACAAGATATTTGATCCCTTTTTCACCTTAAAAGAGGTGGGGGCAGGCACAGGCTTAGGGTTATCGACAACCCATGGTATTGTTGAGCAGCATAAGGGCACCATCACTGTCGCCTCAAAGGTAGGCAAGGGCACCTCATTCAAGATAACCCTTCCT
This sequence comes from uncultured Desulfatiglans sp., assembly GCA_964460435.1. Taxonomy (GTDB): domain Bacteria; phylum Desulfobacterota; class DSM-4660; order Desulfatiglandales; family HGW-15; genus JAAZBV01. The sequence goes on along the minus strand of CAYWRH010000182.1, from coordinate 4,710 downwards.
GTTTCAAAGGGCAGGCTTGAGCGAATTCCAGAGGCAAGGGGCAAGCCGGTAAGGGGCTCGGGCCAGAAGATACTTATTGTTGATGATGAGGAATCTGTCCTTGACTCCATGTCCAACCTGGTGAAACAGCTGGGGTATCAGGCAAAGGCAATAAGCAGGTCAACAGAGGCAATATCTGCCTATAAGGAGTGGGCGCCTGACCTGGTGCTGATTGACAGGAACATGCCTGATATGGATGGCACCCGTTGCATAGCGAACCTTTTGGAGGTTGACCCTGCTGCAAAAATAATAATAATCTCAGGGTATGAGAGTGAAGGCCCAAACGGCATTGATGATAATATAAGAGAGGCAATTAAGGGCTATCTGACAAAGCCATGTGGCGCCTCTGCCCTGAGCAGTATGGTATCCCAGGCCCTCTCAAACTGACAGGAGATATATAAAGAGGAAAAAAATGATCTCTGACATCAATGTTGTGCTACTAGAATCAGAACATCCGGAACATGCAAATGATATAGCCGTCAGGTTGAACAGCGCGCAGGTAAGGTCATGTGTCTCTATTGATCATAATTCAGGAATTGATTACCTGAATGGGCTTAAACCCGATCTTGTTATCCTTGACCCCTCACTCGATGCTGACTCATCACTAAAGGCAATACAGAAGATCAAGATACTTAACCCGGTGACACCTGTCCTGACATCATCTGAGGAGTGCCTTCCTGCTGGTGAATGCTTTGCTCCGTTTGAGGGGGTTCACTATCTTGCACCCGGCGCTGAGCAGAAAGTCCTTGAAAATACAGTGGATGAGGCCCTTGTCTACAGCAAGGAACATGCCCACAGGCCCGATACCACCTTTATAATCGGTAAGAGCAAGGGGATAGTGGATGTAAGGAGAAAGATCAGGAGGGTGGCAGAAAAGGATATCACTGTGCTTGTTACAGGTGAAACTGGCACAGGAAAGGAGCTTGTTGCACGCTCTATACATTTTCATTCCCCCAGAAAGATGGGGCCTCTCGTAAAGGTAGACTGCACATCTCTGCCGGATGAGCTTCTTGAAAGTGAGATCTTCGGTTTTCAGAAGGGGGCATTTACAGATGCATATAAGGATAAACCTGGCCGTCTTGAGATGGCAAATGGAGGCACCCTGTTTGTGGATGAGATAGGGGATATCTCATTTTCATTGCAGGTAAAATTTCTTCAGGTGTTTGAAGAGAAGGAGTTCTCAAGGCTGGGGTCAACCGATCAGAAGATTGTAGACACAAGGGTGGTTGCAGCAACAAACGCTGATCTGTGGAAAAAGGTGCAGAATGGCACCTTCAGGAACGATCTTTTCTACCGCCTCAACATTATGCAGATCAGGGTCCCGCCTTTAAGGGAGAGAAGGGATGACATCCCTCTTCTTATACATTTTTTTCTTAATAAATACTGCTTTGAGTACAAAAAGAAGATCAGTGAACTGCCTGAAAGGGTCCTTGATTACCTTGTATCCTATAACTGGCCGGGCAATATCAGGGAGCTGGAGAATATTATGCGCAGGGCCATTGCTGTTTCTGACTGGAGCTTTATCTTTCAGGAACTTGATCAGTCCGATATGGATGCTTCTGTAAAACAGATTTCCTCAAACGCAACAGTTGATATGCCTGGTGAAGAGGCTGAACATTTGAGGCAACTCAAGCTCTTCAAGGAACAGGAGTATTCCTTGAGAAAGATCAGCAAGGCATATGTTTCTGAAAAGGAGCACGAGGCCATACTGGATATCCTTAATAAAACCAGATGGAACAGGACAAAGGCTGCTGAAATCCTGGGTGTGAGTTATAAAACGCTAATAAACAGGATGCAGGAGTTTGGAATAAAGCAGTGAAAGTTAGGCTGTAGGCTTTAGACTGTAGGCGTTAGGTTTAAAGTCCAAAGCTCAAAGCTGAAGACAGCAGCTGGAACCTCTTAGCTTATAATCTTGAAGCATTGATCTTTGAGCTTTCACCTGATTTCTGTATTCTGCTTCCTGTCTACTGACTTCTGCCTTCTGATCTCTGGCCTCTCTCTTCCCCCCTTTGGGCTTGAGGTTTTTCCTACCAGCCTAACCGCCTAAACCGCTTCAGACTATTTTTCACGGAAACGTCTGCACGTCCTCTGCTCGTGCAGCGGCAGCAAGTTTATCATCAAAACAGGCGAATAGGAAATCTTGTTGAAAACTGTGATGAATAATCAGTGCCGAAGCGAGATGAATTGAATCAAATCCTCTAAGCTGATATTGCTCAGTTACCCGGTCAACATACAAATTGAGTTCATCGTTTACCTCCACACGTACGAAGCTCAACCAGTCTTGTTTGAATAAATCTTGTATTTCTTGAACTATAAGATTATCAAGATGCGATTCGCGCCTTTTCCTGAAAATAGATGCCATTGTTTCTGCATAAGTAACAAAAGAGGTGGCTATTTGTGTTGCAGATCTCCATTTGTTTATGACATCTTCAGAGTAGGGCTCTTTAAAGTACCTTTTTACTAAAGCGCTTGTATCAAGATACAGAATCATGGATATTTCACCTTCGATCTTCAATCACCATTTCTGAAACTAATTTGCCATTGGTTTCAACAGGAGAGATATTTGATTTTGATATACTTCGACTGGGCAGCACAATAACCCCTTTCTGAGCCAGTGTTCCCAGTACCTTATGGATAGATAAATTACCCGGATTCTCCTGAACAATTCGGGCAACCGGGTTGCCTCTATCCGTGATCAAAACCTCCTCTCCATTTTTTACATGGACAAGAAGACGACTCAGATTATTTTTTATCTCTTTTATGCCTGCGCTTATCATAATCTTACCTCCAAGTAGCTACCAATGTTAAAAGTGTAGCTACTATTTTTGCCTGAGTCAAGAGCTTTATTAAAACTTCCTTGTGACTGAAATATGACTGGACTTTAGGGTGAAAATTAAAGTTGCATAGATGTTGAGTTTTAAGCCTTATTCCCTCTTTTTTGTTTACAGATTTATGATTTCTGCCTTCTGCCTTCTGGCTACTGATTTCTTGCCTTCATCTTTTTTAATCTATATCTACCAAACTCAAACCCGGTATTTTTATAAAATGCTGATCAAGCGTAAATATTTTGCAGTTTGATTCAAGGGCTAAGGCCGCTATTAAGAGGTCTGTGGTAGGGATGACAATGCCTTTTCTACGCAGGGTGAAGGAGATTTTACCTGCACTTATCCAGGTATTTATATTTTCCTCAAGTAATGGAAGGGCTGTATAATTGTTTAAGATTATTTCAAATTCTTGTTCTATTTTAGCCCCTTGCAGCAATTCGGTAAGGATTATCCCTGCTCCGCAAACTTTGCCATCCGATAACATTTGTTGAAGCCTGTTGCTGGTTTTTGATTCAGCTTTATTGAAATACTCAATCCAAACAGAGGTATCAACCAGAATGTCAGCTTTCATTAATTTCCATCTCCCTTAGAGATTTAAGATTGTCTTCAAGGTGTAGTTTGCCTTTAAGATCAATAAGGGTGCTCATCTGTTTTTGTTTTACATACTCTTCCAGGATTATATTGATTGCATGGGATCGGTTTTTTGCTCCTGACAGGATAATAGCCTTTTCAATTATATCTTCTTTTAGATTGAGTGTTGTGCGCATAATGTACTCCTAAAAAATTATGACATAATTTTATGACATATTGTTATGTTATGTCAAGGCAGGATAATGAATCAACTCCTGTTTTATATATTCTCCCTCCCTTCTGCCCTTTGTACCTTCTCTTCTGTTCCCTTCCTGACTTCTGGCTACTGACTTCTGTATGTTGTTTTTCCCTTTCAGCCTTGATTTTTGAGCTTCTATCTTTCTTTCCGCTTTCTGTCTGTCTGTCCGCATTCTATAAAAAAGAAATTTAATTATTGCGTTTTCAATAGCCAAAATAATATAAATATTGCGGTTTAAAGTCTATTTGTAACTGCAATTTTAACAACGTTACGGGATGATCGTGGAGCGCTGTGGGAAAACCTGATGGTTTCAGAGCGTATGAAGGTAAACCATTACAGTAACAGGCTTATAAACATGTGGTTCTGGCGCACCCACACGCAGCAGGAGATAGACTATATTGAAGAATATGATGGAAAGTTGCATGCCTATGAATTCAAATGGAACCCTTTAAAAAAGGGCCGATTTTCAAAAACCTTTATAAACGCCTATCCTGATACAGAAATGATGACTATAACACCAGAAAACTATGAGGGTTTTGTATATCTGTGAGGAGGGTTTTTGGTTTTAGATTTCCCCTGTCAGCCTGACTGACTAAACCGCTTCCCTGGCCCGGCATAGCCTCGGCAACGACAGCCGCCTGCTTTTCACACTGACTTCTGATTTCTGTATTCTGACCTCTGTCTTGCCCTTTTTTTCAGCCTTGAGCTAAGATTTTCACCCTTTTTGGGTCATTCTACTCTTTGCTCTATGCCCTATACCTCTTTTATTGCCTAAAGCCTGTAGTCTTCCTGTGCAATCCTTTTCCAGCATACGGAATAAAATTACATACTATTCCGGTAAAGTTTTACATACTTTTCCTACGTTAAAGAATTTCATATTTTGAAGGGAATTTTGCCTTTCTGTAACATATTGAAATAATAGGAAAATAATTTATTTTGAAATTATTTCGATGCATTCCAGAACCTGGCACACCCGTTGCTTATACAGGATAGCATGAAAACGATTAACACTTTTAA
>CAYWRH010000181.1:0-7286 GCA_964460435.1 uncultured Desulfatiglans sp. | reverse complement strand
TCCCTCTGATTGAAGAATTGAAAGCTCGCTTTCCATACATTCAAGCATCCTATGTCACTCTGGATAGGGGATACGATACAAGCAGGCTACATTAACAGGTATGATCATGGGATTTTAATTCTGGTATCATCCTGTTTTATAAATCACTCCCACTCAATTGTGCTTGGCGGTTTTGAGGATATATCGTATACGACCCTGTTAACGCCACGGACACTGTTAATTATCCTGTTTGAAATCTTCTCAAGGACATCATAGGGCATACGGGTCCAGTCTGCTGTCATGGCATCAAGGCTGTCCACCACCCTGACTGCTATAACATTCTCATAGGTCCTCTCATCACCCATAACGCCGACGGTCTTTACTGGCAGAAGCACGGCAAATGACTGCCATACCTTTTCATACAGGCCTGCTGACCTGATCTCTTCTATGACTATAGCATCAGCCTCACGCAGGATATCAAGCCTCTCCTTTGTGATTTCGCCAAGCACCCTTACAGCTAAACCGGGGCCGGGAAAGGGTTGCCTCAAAACAAGCTCATTGGGTAACCCAAGCTCTCTTCCTAATATACGTACCTCATCCTTGAAAAGTTCCCTTAATGGCTCAACAAGGGCCATGTTCATCTTTTCGGGAAGCCCGCCCACATTATGATGGCTCTTGATTGTGGCAGAGGGGCCTTTAAATGAAACACTCTCTATTACATCGGGGTAAAGTGTGCCCTGGGCCAGGAACTTTATATTTCCTAGCTCCCTTGCCTTTTTTTCAAATACTGATATGAATTCATGACCGATTATTTTTCTCTTTTTCTCCGGGTCTGTCACCCCCTTAAGCCTTGTAAGGAACAGTTCGGAGGCATCAACAAGATTTATATTTATATGATACCTGTCACTAAATAGATCCATAACCTCGGCGCTTTCATTCTTTCTTAAAAGGCCATTATCCACAAATATGCATACCAGTCTGTCACCTATTGCACGGTTTAAAAGTATCGCTGTAACTGTGGAATCCACACCGCCGGATAAACCGCACACAACACGTTCATTGCCGATCTTATCCTGAAGGTTTTTTACTGTCTGCTTGATAAATGATTCCATTGTCCATGAAGGTTTACACCCGCATATCCTGAAGAGATAATTATTCAGGATTTTGATGCCGTTAGGGGTATGGGCAACCTCAGGGTGAAACTGCACGCCGAAGAGCCTTTTTTTTGAGTCAGCCATTGCCGCCACAGGGCTGCTGGGGCTGCTGGCAATCACACTGAAACCCTCTGGCACCACATCAATCCGGTTTCCATGGCTCATCCAAACCTTTTCATCTCTCTCTTTTTCAAATGAATGAAAGAGATCTTTATCATCCAGGATCTTTATCATGGCATTGCCGTACTCCCTTTCCTCTGCCCTGCCTACCACACCGCCAAGAGCCTGGGTCATAAACTGCATGCCGTAACAGATGCCAAGAACAGGGATGCCTAGCCCTAGAATCCTGTTGTCTGAAAGCGGGGCATCTGCTGCAAAGACATCTGCCGGCCCACCTGACATGATTATACCCTTTGGATTAAACTCCTTTATCCTTTCTATAGAAAGGTTAAAGGGATGGATCTCGCAATAGACCTGAGCCTCCCTCACCCTTCTCGCTATCAGCTGGGTATACTGTGAACCAAAATCAAGTATAAGTATCTTGTTTTCATATATGCCATTACTCATAATTCTACCCTGTAGTTTGGAGCCTCTTTTATAATATCAACATCATGGACATGAGCTTCTCTCAAGCCCGCTGAGGTTACCTGCATGAATCTGGATTTTTCCTGAAGCGTTTTTATATCCTTGCACCCGAGGTACCCCATGCCTGACCTTAATCCCCCGATAAGCTGATAAATTACAGCAGAGAGAGGGCCCCTGTATGGCACCCTGCCCACCACGCCTTCCGGGACAAGCTTGTTCTCTGACTTTACATCGGCCTGGAAATAGCGGTCTTTGCTACCCTCCTTCATGGCCTCTATTGAACCCATGCCCCTGTATACCTTATAGGTGCGGCCCTGATACAGGATCGTTTCACCCGGACTCTCTTCTGTGCCTCCAAAGAGACTTCCGATCATGATGGTATCAGCGCCGCCTGCTATGGCCTTTGTGATATCGCCGGAATATTTAATGCCTCCATCTGCAATAACAGGGATATCATGTTTTGCAGCCTCTTCTGTGCACTCCATAATGGCTGTCATCTGTGGTACGCCTACTCCTGCAACTATTCTTGTTGTGCATATTGAGCCTGGCCCAACGCCAACCTTTACAGCATCAACACCATGGTCAATAAGCGCCTTTGTGCCCTCAGATGTCGCCACATTCCCGGCAATGAGCTCAAGGCTGCTCCACCTCTGTTTTATCTTTTCTATTGTCTTGAGCACATTCATTGAATGGCCGTGGGCAGTATCAACAACAATGGCATCAACATCCGCCTCAATGAGCCTCTGTACCCTGTCAGGCATATCCGGGCCTACGCCCACGGCAGCCCCTACCCTTAGCCTTCCAAGTTTATCCTTGCAGGAATTGGGGTACTTCTTGATCTTCTCTATATCCTTAATGGTTATAAGCCCCTGAAGCCTCCCTGAATCATCAACAACAAGGAGTTTTTCAATACGCCTTTCATGGAGAATAGCCTTTGATTCCTCAAGGGTAATACCCACCTTTGCTGTTGCAAGGTTATCCTTTGTCATCACATCTGAGACCTTTGCATTCATATCAACTGCAAACCTGAGATCCCTGTTAGTGATGATACCCACAAGGTTGCCTGATTTTACTACAGGCACCCCTGATATCTTGTACTGGTTCATGATCTCAAGGACTTCATATATCTTCCTGTCAGGCTCTATTGTAATGGGGTTAACAATCATCCCGCTCTCTGATTTTTTAACCTTTTCCACCTCAATGGCCTGGCGCTCAATGCTCATGTTCTTGTGTATAAAACCCATGCCACCCTGTCTTGCCATGGTAATGGCGGTGTCAGATTCTGTTACCGTGTCCATTGCAGCGCTAACAAGGGGAATATTGAGTGTGATATTTCTGGAAAGCCTGGTCCTCACATCAACCTGATCAGGCAGTACACTGGATTCATCCGGGATAAGGATAAGATCATCAAAGGTATATCCGAATCTAATCTTATTAGTCTTATTCATCTTTTTTCTCCCTTCAAATAAGATATTATTAAACCTTCAAGTATATCTGAATAACTGACAGTTAAACTGTCTGAACCAAAAAATTCCATGATGGAGATTACTGCAATTGTGCCGCTTAATATCACCTCTGCCCTGCCCTCATCAATGCCCTTAAGTTTCAACCTCTCAGGAAAGGATAATGGCCTTATGGAGAGGCATACCGATCTTATCATATCCATATTGATAGTGGCACCATTTATTATTTCAGGGGTTATATCGTTCTCGCTTAGTCCCATTGAGATGGCAGCAAGTGATGTGGCTGTGCCGCCTGAGCCTACCAGCTTAAAATTTGATCTTTTCCCTGAATCAGCAGGTAAACCGGTCTTAAGAGTATCATCAACATATTGTTTTACCTTCATTATTTCATCTTCTAATGGGGGGTCGTGCCTGAGATACTGTTCTTTCAGAACAAAGGCGCCAACAGGTAATGAATAAATCTCACGGCTATCCCCTTTCTTTATAATGACCTCTGTTGTAGAGCCACCGAGATCAAAAAAGAGATCAGGAGCCTCATCAAATTTTAAGGCATGTGTTATTCCCTGCAAGGTAAGAGATGCCTCCTTTTCACCTGAAACCACGCCTATTTCAATGGCTGTAGCCTCCCTTATTCTTTTTAAAAGATCATGGCCGTTTTCTGCCCTCCTCATAATCCCGGTGGCAGCGCCTGTTATGTATTCAACAGAATATTTTCCTGCAGTGGCTTTAAAATCAGAAACAGCGTCAACTGCCCTCTCCATTGCCTTTTTATTGATTACCCCCGGGCCATCCTTGGGAAATCCCTCTGCCAGATTGGTATATACCCTTTTTCTTATAACAGGCCTGAATAGTGTGGGTGGGGCACAGATTTCACCTAAAAGAAACCTTGCAGTATGGCTCCCGAAATCTATTGATGCTATATATTTCCCTTCAGAAGAGGGATCAAAACCTGCCCTGCTCTTCAATATTTTGACCTTTCGAAATAAAGTGGAGAAACATACCAGAACAGGCTGTTTTTTACAAGATCATAAAGTCATTAAAAGATAAAAGAGGGGTTCTTCTGAAAACAGCATATGTCAGTTTATAAAGCAAATCAGGGCAAAAAAATCATTATTATTAATATTTAATAATTAGAATTGGAGCTTGACTTTTTTCCCTGTTAATGTAATTTTTCTTCCTCTTGTAGTAATAATACTCTAGCCTGAAAAATGAAAGGAATCTGATAGATGGAAAGAAAAACAGAACAACTAAAAAATGTCGCCCTATTAGCCCATGTTAGTTCAGGAAAAACTTCACTTGCAGAGGCCATGCTTCTGAACGGCAAATCTACAAACAGACTGGGAAGAGTCGATGACGGCAGTTCAAACATGGATTATGAACCTGAGGAAATTAAGAGAAAGATTACTATAAGCACCTCATTCCATCACTTTGACTGGAAGAAGTACTACGTAAATATCATAGACACACCCGGCGATGATAATTTTTTATCAGACTCAAAGGGTGCATTACAGGCAGCCGACGGCGCTGTCATTGTTATTGATGCCACAGCCGGGGTAAAAATAGGCACAGAAAAGGTATGGCAGTTTGTAACAGAGAGGAATATCCCTAAAATTATCTTTGTAAACAAAATGGATAAGGAGCGGGCAGACTTTTACAAGGTGATTGAAGAGGTAAATAAAACCTTTGATATAAAGGCAACGCCTCTATTTCTGCCCATTGGCGCAGAGGATAAGTTTACCGGTGTTGTTGATATGCTCAGGATGAAGGCTTTTATATCAGCAAAAGACGGTTCAGGTAAATCCGACCAGGCAGATATCCCTGCCGACATGGCTGATACGGTAGAGGAGTGGCGTGAGCAGATGATTGAAAATACCGTAGAGGCCAATGATGAACTCATGGAAAAGTACCTGGAAGGCCAGGAACTTGACCCAAAGGATATTGAAAAGACCTTTTATGAAGGGGTTAAGTCAGGTCAGATTGTCCCGGTTCTGTGCGGTTCAGCAACAGGCAATATTGGCGTCACTCAGCTTATGGATCTTATTGTCCAGGGGTTTCCAGCACCATCTGAAGGGGCGGCTAAAGAGGGCAAAAAACCAAAATCGGAAGAGATCATTAAAAGAAAATCTACTGAAACTGAACCTTTCTCAGCCCTTGTCTTTAAGACCCTGGCAGACCCGTTTGCCGGCAAGCTAAGTATAATAAAGGTGATCTCAGGCACAGTTGATGCCGATTCAACCGTCTACAACTCCACAAAGGATACAAAGGAAAAACTCGGTTCACTTTATATTATTGAGGGCAAGAAACAGCAGGCAGTTGATAAGGCCATTGCAGGAGATATTATAGCGCTTGCAAAACTCAGGGAGACCATGACCGGTGATACACTGTGTGCAGAAAACAACCCGATTATCTACAAGGCGAGCGAACCGCTCCGTCCTGTGATTTCATATGCCGTTGAAGCAAAGAACAAGGGCTCTGAAGACAAGATATACTCTTCACTTGTAAGGCTTCTCGAAGAAGACCCGACCCTGAGGCTTGAAAGAGACCAGACAACAGCAGATATTATAGTATCAGGCACCGGCCAGATTCACCTGGAAACCACCTGTGAAAAACTGAACCGCAAATTCGGTGTTGAGGTAAACCTGAAACCGGTGAAGGTACCCTACAGGGAAACCATTAAAAAGGCGGCAAAGGGGATTGTTTACCGTCATAAAAAACAGTCAGGCGGCCGCGGCCAGTTTGCAGAGGTACATTTTGACCTGTTCCCAAAGGAGAGAGGAGAGGGTTTCGAGTTTGATGAGGCCCTTGTGGGCATGAATGTGCCAAGAAACTTTGTCCCTGCTGTTGAAAAGGGCCTTAATGAGGCAATCCAGAAAGGCAGCCTGGCAGGGTTTCCTGTTGTTGACTTGAGGGTAAGGTTTTATGACGGCAAATCACATGAAGTTGACTCATCAGAAATGGCCTTTAAGATCGCGGCCCTGATGTGCTTCAGAAAAGGTTTTGAGGAGGCCACGCCTATCCTGCTTGAGCCCATAATGAAGCTGGAGGTTGTTGTGCCTGAAGAATACATGGGCGATGTAATGGGTGACCTTAACAGCAGAAGGGGCCGTGTGCTTGGCATGGACAGCGAGGGAAAATACCAGGTTATAAAGGCACAGGCGCCCATGTCTGAAATACTCAAATATGCCCTTGACCTTAATGCAATAACCGCAGGAAGGGGTTCATTCAGGGTGGAACACTCCCATTATGATGAGGTGCCGGCAAACCTGATGGAGAAGATTATAGCAGAACACAAGAAGGAAGCAGAAGCAGAATAAGGGCTCCACAGGAAATTTGGAATATGATGGAAGAGATCAGGTATAAGGCGGGTGTCCTTACCATGAGTGATAAGGGCTCCCGCGGTGAAAGGGTTGATGAAAGCGGCGTTCTGGCAAGCCGTATGCTTGAAAATGACGGTTTCGAGATTACAGAGTATAAAATCGTCCCGGACAGGGTTGAAGATATAACAAACACCATAAAGGACTGGTGCGACATCAAAAAACTCTCACTTATAGTTACATCTGGCGGTACAGGTTTGAGCCCGACAGATGTTACCCCTCAGGCCATGTCAAAGGTTATGGATTTTGAGGTCCCGGGCATGGCCGAGGCAATGAGGGCGGAAAGCCTCAAAAAAACCCCTCATGCAATGATCTCAAGGGCAATGGCCGTTGTCCGCGGCAGGACTCTAATAGTCAACCTTCCCGGCAGCCCTAAAGGGGTAAAGGAAAACCTTGCAGTTGTGCTTCCTGCGCTGAAACATGCCATTTCAAAACTCTCAGGGGACGACAGAGACTGCGCCACACCTTTAAAATAGTCATATCATCTTGATATTATTAGCATTATTATTGTTTTCAAACTCATCATTGCAAATCGTATCTGAATGATTATTTTCAGGCCATGACAGGCAGTTGGCTTTGATATGCCTGTCACCCACGGTCCCTGAGTTTTTCACCCTCCTTTCTCACCTCAGGGACCCCTCCCCCTGAATGATTTGATTTGAAAAAAGAGTATTAAAAAATACTATCATTTTTTAAACAGATTTAGTATGGTTGCGCTGTTTTTCCGGCAC
>CAYWRH010000180.1:0-7407 GCA_964460435.1 uncultured Desulfatiglans sp. | reverse complement strand
TTTAAATGAAAATGATGATGAAATTGTTCACTATTGTTGCGATTCTCGCCATGACAGCATCATGTGTTACAACCACAACAGCACCGTCGGCCCTGCCGGAAAAATACAACCTCAGTAATGAGTTAAAAGCGGTCAAGAAGATAAACGCAATCAATGTAACAAACTGGGATCAGGTTGATAACCAGGCGCTAATTTTTACGGCTAATGGAAGCGATTTTTTCCTGGCTATACTTGAGAGGCCCCTTGAGACACCAATTGCCAATCAGGTAATTGGTATTGTTGATCAGAAATCAACTATTACAGCCGGATTTGACAAGTTTTTTATAAGGACTGCCAAAGGCAGACAGTATTACCTTATAGAAAAGATTTATGAGCTTGCCGGTCTTGATCAGGCAAAGCAAATTAAAGATAAGCTCAGCAAATAGATTAATCTTTTACATGGCCCTTTTAAATAACAGGGCCATGTAACTACAGCCTTTGACAAAATCCTCACCTGCCTTAGGTTCTCTTCAGTTACCCGGCGTATCGCTGCCTGTTTCAGAGTCATTTACTATATAGCCTGCATCTATAAGAGGGGTTTTAAGAACTCCCTTTAATTGATATCCAGCATGGTCAGAGGCGATTGCGATTTTCTTCATTTTCTCCTATGCAAAATGGTGGTCTTAACCTTTTAAAGGTATGAAACAAACCGGTTTAACCATAAACCTCAAATTTTTTTAAAAGGATTAAATGGGTTAAGTTAAACCAATCACCCCTTTTTAGCAACATTAGACCTCAGCGCCTCTGCCTTTTCTCTTAATTCCAGGTAGTCCATCCTTAACCTGGAGTTAGCTATCCAGGCATCTTCCATATATCTTCTTTCTTCATCTGTAACCAGTCTGAGACCAAGTGTTTCAGCATGTTCAAGGATAACAGCACCGGTCGGAACCATGGTAAATGAATTTAATGTAACCTTTTGCACAATTGCGCCATGCCCGATCCATACATGTTCTTCCAGAGTTACCTTGTATAGAGATGCACTTATGGCAATAAAACACTCATGCGCAATATTACATGGACCATGAATAGTAACACCATGGGCTATAGAGGTCTTGGGGCCAATAATAAATGGAGCGCCAGGATCAGTATGTATAATAACACCATCCTGAATATTTACCTCTTCGCCAATGTGAATGGGCGCTACCTTCCCGTCCGGCCCCCTCTGATCAGCCCTGATTACAGTTAAAGGCCCTACAAATACATCTTTATCAATCTTGACATTGCCAATTATCTGGGCTGAAGGGTCAATCAATGCGGTCGGATGAATCTGTGGAAAATCGCCTGCCAGGTTAGGTCTTATGTTGTTGTAGTATGATGGCATTTATTATCCTCCAATTTAAAAGTTAGCGAACGGGTAAAGCAGCCCTGAGAATTTTACTTTTATACCTGAAACAGATTGTGTTGAGATGCTGAAATAGATAGAAGGATAAAAAGATTACCCTGTTGTGTCAATATAAAAATAGGCAATAACTAACTAAACCCTTACCCCTTCAAAACTGGACTCGCCATATGATGTAATAATCCTGCCTGATATCCTGTCACCTTCTACCCTGCCATGCCCGGAAATATCTATCTTTTTAAAGAACTTCTTTACTGTAAGAGCAAATGAAAAGCTGCTGCCATCCACCTTTCCGCCATTGAAATCTACCTGCCCGATAAACCCTGATGACATGGTTCCTGTCAACTCATCCCCTGCTTTTTTAAGGGTAATGGTACTCTCCATAACGCCCATTGGGGTATCTGCAGAAATCCTGTATGTCCCTTCAACACTCATATTAAAATGCCTCCACTATAAAATAAAAATCAGGGTAGAAAAGATACCCTCTGGCCTTAATAATACCAAAAATGGTAATCGGCAAATATTTTTATCAGAAAACAATAAAATATTCGTTTTATTCAAGCCAGAAAAAGTATATAAACACAGTGATGGAAATAAATGGCTATGACAGTATATGAAAAACCTGCATAATATCTTTCATGGGATAGGCGGAATCAGCCTGAAACTTAAGCTGCTTATTCCATTTCTGTTCTTTGCCTTTGCCAGCACCACAATACTGACCATAATCAGTTTGAGCTCACAGCAAAACCTGATTAAAAAGGAGGAAATGAGCCTTTTACTTCAGCATTACAGGCTTTTTCTGGACAGGCTTGATCAGAAACAATCGCAGGCCATCTCTATAGCATCTTCATTTGCAGATATACCAGAGATTGGAAGGCTTCTTAATGAAGATAACAGGGAGGCCCTGAATAACTACATAACCCCTATCTACCAGAACCTCAAAGAGAACCAGGGAATTTCAGAGCTTTACCTTCACAGGCCTCCGGGCATACCCTTTTTAAGGCTTTATAATCCTGAAGCCCATGCAGATACTGCCGGTTTGGATATAAAGAGCGTGCCAGAGATCTTTTCAGGTGCAGAAAAATCACTCTGCCTTGGAATAGGGAAAGCAGGTCTTGTCACAGGGGGCGCTGTGCCTGTCTATTATGATGGAAAGATAGCCGGGAGCGTTGGCGTCCTGTTTACATTAGAAAAGACATTTATGGACGATTATTCAAGGAGCTGGAAGATCAATGCCGCACTTTTCACTATGGCAGATGGCAATCCTGATAGAATAGCAGCCGGGGGAAATCCGCTTGAAAGCATTACAGATATATACAAACAGAAAGGGAATATACATGAGCCTGATATTATGATATCCCCTGAAAAATACCCGGACATGTCTATATTAATCGGCCCTGTAGAAAACTGCTCAGGCGAGGTTGTTGCCCTTATAGTCTTAAACTCTGACAGAACTGCAACCCTTAAAAGAATGGCAGGCACCAGGAACCTTATGGTTTCAGCAGGAATTGCAGTCATCCTTATATCCTTTCTGTTCATCTATCTTGTGATTGATCTGTTTATAAAGCCTATAAATGAGATAGTGGCAGAGGCACAAGAGATTGCATCAGGGAAAAGGGAGAGCGGGCTTGATGTCAAGACATCAGACGAGGTGGGATCTCTTACAAACACCCTTAATACAATGCTCGAGACGCTTAAAAACAGGCGGATGGAGATAGAAAACTATGCCAGGACACTTGAAAGACGTGTTGATGAGAGGACATCAGAGCTGCTTGAATCTGAAGAAAAATACCGGACAATGGTCGAAAATGTCCCGCTTGTTGTTTACAGGATATTAAAGGACGGGACAACCGAGTTTGTAAACTCATACCTCACAGAGAATATCGGCTACACTGTTGAAGAGGCGCTTGATGACAAGAGGTTCTGGAGGGATAAGATAGCAAGCGAGGCGCCGGAGGCATTTAAAACAGTCTGGAATACCTGTTTTATTAAAGGAGAAGAGTGCAGGCTGGATCACAAGGTGAGGGCAAAGGATGGGAGACTCCTCCATTTTATCACCCATTCAATACCAACCACTGACGAGAATGGCGAGGTAAAATGGGTTGACGGCTTCATGCTTGATATAACGGAGCTCAAAAGGCTGGAGGAGCGGGCTATCCAGACTGAGGAGGTACGCACACTGGGCGAGATTTCAGCCAGGATGGCCCATGAGATAAGGAACCCCCTAAGCATTGCCGGCGGGTTTGCCAGAAGGCTAAGGGATGCCATGAGGGATGATGACCCCAACAAACGCCTTTCATTAATAATAGTTGAAGAGGTTGCAAAGCTTGAGATATTTGTTACCGGCCTTTTGTCCACAATAACCCCCTTTGAACTTACACTATCAAAGGTGAATATCAACGAGCTTATCCTGGAGGCAATCTCAGAACTTGACAGGCTGCTTGAATCAAGAGGCCTTGAAATCGTTACAGACCTTGAATCGAATATCCCTGATATAGAGGCAGATCACAAGATTCTGTGCCAGGCAATAACCAATATTATAAAACACTCTATTATTTCATCCCCTCAGGATGAAAATATTTCGGTTTCAACCGCCTTCAGGGATGATGAGGTGGTTATAACCATCACTAACGCATTTATGCATATGTCAAATGCCGATATAGAGCAGTTCTTTTTCCCCCATATTGAGCAGAAGCTGGAGGAGAGCGTTCTGGATCTGCCTCTTTCAAAGATCATAATCCACAGGCATGGCGGGAAGATTAACCTTATAAAGATCGGTGAGAATATACTTAAAATAATTATCTCCTTCCCGGTTACGCCAGCCTGACACTTTCTACTGTTTTCCAAATCCGCATACAGGGTACCTGCACTCTTTGCAGTTAGAGCAGTATCCCCCATGACCTAATGATGAGATATACTCCCTTGTTACCTCTTCTCCTGCTATAACAAGGGGCAGGATAAGCTCAAATATGCTTGCCCTGTAGTACATCACGCAACCTGGCAGCCCCACAACAGGGATATTTCCGATATATGCAAGCATAAACATGGCCCCGGGGTATACAGGCGCACCATAGGTAATAACCCTTGCGCCTGATTTTCTTATGCTTAGGGGTGTCTGGTCATCAGGGTCAACAGACATGCCGCCAGTAAGCGCTATGAGTTCTGCGCCATCATTTATCAGTTCATGTATGGCCGAAACTGTCTTTTCCACATCATCAGAGACAAATACCTGTTTAATTACCTCGCATTCCATCTTTTTAAATTTGTCTTTGAGGACCGGCCCGAACTTATCCTTTATGCGCCCGGAAAACACCTCACTACCGGTTGTTATGACCCCAACCGTAAGATGCCTGAAGGGTTTAACATCGATTACAGGATAGTATTCCCTGCATATACGTTCAACCTCCTCTATATTCTTTTCATGCGTGGCAAGGGGGATTATCCTTGTGCCTGCCATTGCAGTGCCCGGTTTAACTACCTGGTTACCGTGGATGGTGGCAAAGGTTATATCCTCAACCGAATTTATTTGAAGGAGCGCCTCCTTATTAACCTTTAAAAGCCCTGTGCCGGTTGATATGAAATTGATCCTGCCCTCAGCAGGTTCTGTGTGCCTGATGCCCCTTCCTGATGCGGCCTTTGCAATACGCTCCGCTGCCTCGTTTTCATGGATGAACCCATCCTTTGGATCAAGGACATAGATATTCATCTTCCCCATATCAAGAAGTCTTGCAACATCCTCTTCTTTAATTATATGGCCCTTTTTAAAGGCAGGCCCCTTGAACTCACCCGGGATAATCTGGGTAAGATCATGCCCGAGCATCATACCTACAGCCTCATTGAGTGGTATGCTTTTATATTTAATATCAGCCATTTACATCTCCTGCAAATTTAATTCCTTTAAAACCAGAGCTGCACGATAACATAGATATGTTAAATATGAAAGAAGTAATTTTTAAAAAAATACAGGGTACGAAGGTTCAAGGGGCCAAGGAAAAAGGTTGTCATTAGGCTACTTTTTTCACTCAACCCTTTGGAACCTTAACCCCCTTGAACCCTTTTAAATTTTCTGTTGCCTGACGTTAATAACTTTACTAAACTTCCAGACTTTAAAATTAATGGAGTAGATTCAGGTAATGATTCCGGCTGTGAAGGTTTCAGGTGTATCAAAGTACTATGGTGCTCTGAAGGCACTTGATAATATAGATTTTCAGATAGAAGAGGGCAGCTTTTTCGGGCTGCTTGGCCCAAATGGGGCTGGCAAATCCACACTTATCAATATTATGGCAGGCCTCACAAAGGCCTCAAGAGGTTATATTGAGGTAAAGGGCAACAATGTAAGGCACAGGTGGAGAAAGGCCAGAGAGACCATAGGTGTTGTGCCACAGGAACTCGCATATGACCCCTTCTTTTCTGTGCGGGAGATGCTCAGGCTTCAATCGGGTTATTTTGGCCTTGGCTCATCAAACTTTTCATGGATAGAGGAGATACTGTTTCATCTTGATCTGTCTGACAAGGCCAAGGAGAACATAGGCAACCTCTCAGGGGGCATGAAGCGTCGTCTTCTTATAGCACAGGCCCTTGTTCATAAGCCAGAGGTTGTGGTGCTTGATGAGCCCACAGCAGGGGTGGATGTAGAGCTCAGAAAAAGCCTCTGGAAATATTTCCGCGACCTCAATAAAAAAGGGCAGACCATTATTCTGACAACACACTACCTTGAAGAGGCTGAGACCAACTGTGACATGATCGGGATACTTAATCATGGAATACTCAAGGCAGTCGAGAAAAAGGAGAGGCTCCTGGACAGATATCCCTACAGGCTCCTTAACCTGACATTATCCGAGGAGAGCGCAAAGTTCATACCCGAAAGAATAAAGGAAAAGATTATCTCCTCTGCAAACGGGGACATCTGCCTGAAGCTTCATAAAGAGAATGATAAAATCGGTGCGATCATAGAGGAACTGCGCATGGCCGGTATAAAGCTTGTTGACCTTCAGACAAAGGAACCTGGACTTGAAGAGGTCTTTATGGAGCTGACAGGGGCAGAAAATGATTAACTGGGGCGGCATATTTACACTCTTCTGGAAGGAGGTATGGCGCTTCCTCAAGGTATCCATACAGACTATACTGACCCCTGTGGTTACAGTATTGCTCTATCTTCTTGTTTTCTCCTCAGTGCTTACAGACAGGCTTGAGGTGTATAAAGGAATTCATTATGTGACATTTCTTATTCCTGGGCTCATTATCATGTCAATGCTTCAGAATGCCTTTGCAAACAGCTCATCCAGCCTGTTTCAGTCAAAGATGAACAGGAATATCGTCTTCATGCTGCTTGCCCCTTTATCGAACCTGGAGATTTACATCGCCTATGTTGCAGCATGTGTTGTGAGGGGGCTCCTTGTCGGAGCAGGTGTATGGATAACAGCATTCTTTTTTGATACAGTATGGATACATGACATCTCCCTGGTTCTTGCATTCACTGTTTTAGGCTGCGGGATACTTGGGGCGCTCGGGCTTATGGGCGCTGTATGTTCTACTAAATGGGATCACATAGCCGCATTTCAGAATTTTGTCATACTGCCATTATCCTTTTTAAGCGGGGTCTTCTTTTCAATAAATACACTCCCCGCCTTCTGGAGAGAGGTATCCTATTTTAACCCCTTCTTTTACATGGTAGACGGTTTCAGGTATGCTTTCCTGGGGGTATCTGATGCAGACCCCTTACTTAGCCTTATTATAACAGCCCTGTTCTTTATCCTGATAAGCATTGCAGGGCTTATACTTCTTAAAAGCGGATACAAACTGAGAGAATAAAATAAATATATGATTCCGTGTTTTAGATGATCTTTATTATAAATTCTGTGGTATATGAAATGCGTTTTTACAGCTAACCACGGAGGACACGGAGAGCACGGAAAAAGGTTATAAAATATCTCCGTGTCCTCCGTGTTCTCCGTGGTAATAAATTATTGTATTTATGTGTCCTTTACCACAGTACTATCGTAAAATCGAATAAATCTTACCGAAAAGAA
>CAYWRH010000179.1:0-7424 GCA_964460435.1 uncultured Desulfatiglans sp. | reverse complement strand
AATTTTATTGGAAAAGCAGGATATCTTTACTCTATGGGCATCATAAAATCCTGTGCCTGCATCTCTTATCAAAAAATATTTTTTGTCGCACTCTTTTTTGTTTTCATGATTTTGATGCCCCTATCAACGAAGGCTGGTGAAACCGATCTTGTTGCCAAAAGAACCGCTGCAATTAAGATCGCAGAAAATCTGCTCAGCGCTGAATTACCGGCCCTGAATGAACAGATGAGAAATAAATTTGACTCCCTTGATAAAGAGTTGATCAAACTTAAGAATGACAAAACCAAACATGATGCGGCATTAAATGAACTCATTAACCAGGGCGCTGTTATTTTAAGCGCAGGGGGCGTCAAGGCAGGGCCGTTACTCTGCCTGGGCTCAAAACTTTTACTGGAATATCCGGATTCCTGGCGCGCTGCCAATTATCTTGGGGCCACATTACAGGCAGCAAGACGGCATAAGGAGTCTAAAACAGTACTTGAATATGCACTTGCGCTTTCACCCAAGGAACCCTATGCCTATATAAACCTGGGTTATGTGCTTCTTGATCTGGAGCAGGATGAACTTGCCAAAAAGATGGCTCATGCCGTGCTGGCATCTACTCCGATCAACAGGGATGCATGGCAGTTGCTAGGCGCCTATTACTGGAAAAAGCAGGATACAAAGGCATAATGGGAGTGTCTTATCCGCGCACAGGCAATCGGCGGCACTGTTCACCGCAAGATAAATGAAAAGAAAAATGCAGTTAAACCAAATATCATCAAGGAGGATGACTCGGAGAGCACTGTTGCATCCAAAACAGCTAAACTGGAGGCCGTAAGGCCATTAAACACGGCAGACCTTGTTGAACAGGATTTTCCTGACGAGGCCAAACGCCTTCGCGCCCTGTGGGGGTCAATGGAACCGGATCAGAAGGTAAAACTTCCATCCTTTCCAACAATCGATACCTCAACCCTGAAAGGGTTTAGTCGTGATTTTCCAATGATCGCAGCATGGGCTGAAGTTGTAATCAAAAAAGAGGGGGATGAATACAAGGCCTTGGGTGAAAGCACAATAAGCGATCTGGAAAAGGTCGCTGGCAAAATAGACCGGAATAAAGGCCCTACACAGGCCCAGACCGATGCCATTGCAAAGAAATACATGCAGCAGGCACTGGGAAATTCCGCCAATCTCATGGCTATGATGGAAAATGCCTCCGCCATAACAGGCCAGAAGATTGAGGGTATGGAAGAGGCAAAAAAAATGTTAGATGGGCTTGCCAAGGAAAAAAAGTTGAAAGTTGAGGCAACAGATGCCAACCCGCTTGCCATCCCTGGAGGAGATAATGTTTCTGAGCTCTCCCGTACCAACTATGCCCATTACCTTGAGATCAGTAAGAGTTATGAGGCATACATGACGCATCTGTTTAATTCAATTTCAGGATTTGTCTATATTCCTCCATCAATGGGGGCTCCAGGAGCCTGGGTTGCACCAGGCGTGGATCTGCATTCGATGGCAGTTAAAGAGCGTCCGGATAACAGCATTGGCGCTATTATCGAACGCTATCAGACTGGATCGAAAAAAGAGTCAAAACTAAATGCTACTAACGTGGAAAAACTGGAAAAGGCAAAAGCCCCCAAAGAGGCCTTTTTGAGGGAACATATCCGGCATGTGCGCAAGATGAATGAACTGGGTACAACTGCCCTGCATGACTGGGCAGGGCTCTATCTTCCAACCTACAAACAAAGGATGGTGCCGGCGGTTGAAGGTTACTGGCGTGTATGCTGGCTCTACCTCAGGGCCATGCAGGATCGTGATGTGCTTGAAAGAGAATATAAACGTGTGATGGAGGTAGTCCGGACGCGAAGCCGCCAGGCCATGCAGATGGGGACAATGTGCAATTTCCAGTGGTATGGTGATACTGAGGAAGAAGAGGCCGAGCTTAAACGGCTTCAGCAGGAAAAAGAGGTTGAAGCCATCAAATTCAAGCCGAAAGTTCTTAAGGAATATAAGGTTGGCAAACAGGAAGATTGGGTAGATTGGATTGAAAAAAATTTAAGCCTGAATCTTCAGGCGCAGTTTATCGGATTTAAAGCCACACCCGGTAAAATAGAACTCAATTTCTGGGGCTTCGGCCCAAAAGCAACCCTGAAATGGAACATGATAGATGATGTGGTTGAGACGGCCTTTGGGTTCGGCGCCAAAATAAATGTCGGGGCAGAGATAGGCGGTGTCGGTTTAAAGGTAGATGTGGTGGGCGATACCATTATGAAAACCACCCGCATTGATTTTGCAAACGGGACAGTTACTGAAGGATGGACCCAGCCCAAGATGTCCGTGAAGGTGGGGACAGACAATGCCAGCGCTGCTCTAAGCGGAACAGTTGATCCATTCACCGGAAAATACGACGCCCAGGCTGAGATACAGTCTAAAATCAGCATCTTTGAATTTTCAGGTAAAACCGGTTACAGCAATACAACAAGGCAATGGACTTCATCGGCTGAATCAAAGGCAGGTGTCGGCCCATTGTCAGGAAATGCATCGGTAAGTTTTGACCCAGTAACCCAGTCTGCCAAATACAATGTTGCTGCGAGCGGAAAATACGGCGGAGACCTGGCGCCAGGAGTCAAGGCTGAGGGTGGATTGTCCACTCCTGTTTATTAATATGATCATCTGGAGATAGATATGCAAAAAATAACCCTTTTACTTCTATCGTCATTATTACTTTTATCTACAGCATATGCGGATTCTCAGGAGAGGTGGAATAAGGTGTTCCCTGATATGAAAGGCTGGTCAAAGAGTATCATGGGGCCTTATAATTCCACGGTTAATGACAAACCCCACTTTTCAATAGATGTTTTTTACACAAAAGGCAAGCTTTCTATTGGCGCTGGGGGCAGCCGTGGCGTGCATATTGAAGATGAATGTCTGTTAAGCCAGGCAAAAATAGAGCCCGAACGGGAAGAGACAGATGACCGGATTTCAGAATTCATATTAATACAGGGCTTTCAGACTCACTTTATTTACAATAAAAAAACAGAGGCAGGGACCTTTGATATCGAACTCCAGCATGCCCCTTACGGAGAAGAGGGAGCAAGAGGGGGCATGTCATTCAATAAGCTCACTTATGAGGAGGCAATAAAAACAGTGAACCTCTTTGACTGGAAAAAGATTGCTGACGAAATGAAAAAGAAATAACCCGCTAGGTAAGATAAAATCATCTATTGACCAAAAAAAAGAAGAACAGGCTGGAGAGATGAATGATCTACAGAACCTGTTCTTCTTTTATCAAATGATAAAAATTACTTCTTTACGATTTCAACCCTGCGGTTTTTCGCCCGGCCTTCTTCAGTGCGGTTATCTGCCACAGGCCTTTCCTGTCCCCAGCCAACAGAAGATAATCTCTCTTTATTAATGCCTTTTGCGATCAATGCATCCATTACTGCCCTGGCGCGCGCCTCTGACAGCTTTTTATTGGCTGCTGCATCGCCCACATTATCCGTGTGCCCTTCAATGCTTACCTTAATGGCTTTGTTTTCATTCAGCATCTTAAATATCTCATCGATAATTGCCTGGGATTCTGCTTTTATATTTGACTTTCCTGTGTCAAACAGGATGTCGAGTGCGATAAAACCATTGGTATTCAGGGCTGCGATCATATCATTTGCCTGAATGACCTGTTCCATCGATGCTGCCTCTAATATTGTCATTGTATATTCATTTATTGCCCCATCGCTGGCATCTATACGTACCCATGTTTCGTTATTACCCTTCACAATTTTAGCGCACAGAAAATTGTAGCTGTTCCCTTGTTCATAGACCTTGGCTACAATGGTGGCATTTATTTTTTTAAGAGCTGCCTCATAATTCCTGTAAATCTGTAAGCCGGATGGCTGAGTTGCCCCTTCGTTAAGATAATAGTTATAGACGTAATATTTCCCCTCGACCCTCTGTTTTTTTATATTATCGTCTGTGCTGTTTTCAAGCGGAAATTCATAGGCATCAAATTCCCTGAATTCACATGAGTTGATATGAAAATTAGGAAAACGGTTGAACATAGGGTGATCCTTGCAGTTCTCTGCATCCTCATCCTGAGCAAATATGAAGTTAGCGCTGGTAAATATAATGAAAATGATGAATAACAAGATTTTTAGTGGTTTCATTTTATTCTCCTGATAATTTTATATTTCCTGTTTTTGATAATAATTTCATTTTTGTGCAGGAAGTATATGGAGCCCTGAATTTTGTGTCAATTAAAATTACATCATATTTTGTAGGGTCTATAATAAGGGGCATTGAAAATACCTCCTTTTTGGATCGCCTTAATGTCCTGCTGAACTCAGGCTCGGGGATCATGGATAAGAAGGTATAATTGTTAATTGATAATTGATGGCTGATAATTGGTGGCTGATATTCCATACCCAACCCGTCATTCCCGACTTGATATCTTTTGTAGGGCGACCACCATTTAAAAAACCTGAAAGAGTTATCGAGTACCTGGGACGTTATACTCACCGTGTGGCTATATCCAATAACAGGATAGTAAGGCTTGAAGATGACCATGTAACGTTTAAGTACCGGGACTATTCAGATGGCGATAAGATTAAAGATATGAAACTGGAAGCATCAGAGTTCATCAGAAGGTTTTTACTCCATGTTTTACCGGACCAGTTTTTCAAGATCAGGTACTATGGTTTTTTAAGCGCACGAAACAGGAAGACAAAACTGTTAAAATGCAAAGAACTTCTGGGTGCTGATATTGCTGAAACAGAAGAAAATGATTTAAACTGGCAGGACTTTTTTGAGAAGGTAACAGGGGTTGATCCTACCCTGTGCCCAGTGTGTAAAAAAGGAAGGCTGATATATTTTGAAACCATAAATCCTGTAAAGGGAAGATCTCCGCCATGACAACACGCAGCAAATCAATATTAATCGAGTTTTTAAAATTCCAATAAAGGGCGGTGCAGAGGTATATCTATTTTTAGGAAAACTGAGCAACCCTGGGGGATAAACCTGAACTTAACAGGAGTAAAACATGCTCAAGTCATGCCTTAAAATAAATTTTGCCAAAAAAATCTATCCATATTATAGTGCATAACCAATGAGCCGCTTGATTAAATCCCCATAGAAACCAACCAAGCGGCATCGTTCAACCCGATTGTATGTGGAATAAAGCCAAGCCTTAAACAACTTTTGTTTTAATTTAGTGTCTTTGAGCCTGTAAAAGGCTATTTCTTTGCTTCACTCCTCATACAATCTTTAATGTTCGGGCAATCATTTGGAGGGAATAAAATGGATAATCAAGATCGTTATCAACGAGGCTGGGAAAAACTGAAAGAAGTTGATGGAGAAGCTGGAGAGCGCGTCATCGAAAGTCTGGGAGAAATAGCTCCTGATTTTGCCCGATATTTGATTGAGTTCCCATTTGGAGATATCTACTCTCGTCCTGCCCTTGATCTCAAGTCCAGGGAGATTGCCGTTGTAGCTGCTCTCACAACCCTTGGTACCGCAGTCCCCCAGTTGAAGGTTCACATTCATGGGGCTTTAAACGTTGGCTGTAACCGACAAGAAGTTGTCGAAGTCATCATGCAAATGGCGGTTTATGCCGGATTTCCCGCGGCGCTAAATGGGCTATTTGCCGCGAAAGAGGTTTTCAAGGAGCGTGACGAATCGGGAAAAAGTTGACCGGGTGGCGTCCTCGTGCCTGCCGCTCAGCGCTACGTTATGCCCAAAAGGAGATGAGAAATGAAACCACGGATTAGTATGATTACACTCGGTGTTGCAGATATAGCGAGGGCTGTTCAATTTTACGAGAAAGGGCTTGGCCTTCCCCGTATGTCTTTTGACGGAGGTGCGGCTTTTTTCGTACTAAACGGATCATGGTTGTCCTTGTATCCATGGGATTTGCTAGCTGAAGATGCTAGCGTTTCAGGAAATGGCTCAGGTTTCCGAGGGATCACACTGGCCCATGTAGTATCGACCAAAGAAGAAGTAGTTGAGGTTCTCAATCAAGCTGTTCATGCTGGTGGAAAACTTGTTAAACAGGCTCAGGACGTGTTTTGGGGTGGTTACTCAGGTTACTTCACCGATCCTGACGGACATCTGTGGGAAGTAGCATGGAATCCCCATTTTTGGCCTGGACCAAAAGATGACGTAAAGGCATAACAACCGCATGAACCGGATCGTGCACCTGGCGGGCCACTCCCGGTTATACAGGCGTTATGGCTCCAAGCTAAAGGGAAACTATGTGCTTCAGATTAAAAGCTTTATTATTAATATTAACAATTTTGTTTGCCGTCGATTTTGCTTACGCTGCCGATTTCTAGATTTGCTCTGATAAAGAACAAATTATTGGAGAATGTTTTGAAGTCCATGGTCGTATCTCCTTTTATAATGGGAATCCGAGCGTCCGGATATGGCCAATCGGCACCAAGCGGATACTAGGTGTACGAGAGAGTGAAATAAAATCTGAAATATTAAAAAAATACCTTAATTGGGGTACTCAAATATATGGGGACTTTATTGTTTGTCCTTTAACAAAATCGAAAGAAGGGCACATGCAAATTGTCTGTCTTAAATCGGGGAAAAATCTTGTTGTAGAGCAATATGAAGAGGGCAAGAAAACCAATGTTTATAAAGTCAATGAAACTTGGGAAAATAAATAACAGATATCTTTGCCAACAAACAAATTAACAAGACCGCAGGGGGCCTCTTTCAAAAAATGATTATTGGTTTTTAAAATACAATGAAATACTAAACATACAAAGGAGTGTTAGATGAAATATTTATTAATAATGGGGCACGATGACAATTTTGGGCCAACTGCTGAATTAACTAGTAAAATAATAAAATGGAATAAAGATATGAAGGAACGAAAAAAATTAATTTATAGCAATCCTCTCCAGCCTTGGCAAAGTGCAAGAACTATAAAAACTGTAAATGGAAAGAAAAAAATTACAGAAGGAACATTTGTAACATCAAATATAAAAGTCGCGGCATATGCATTAATAGATGCGGTATCTATTGATGAAGCATTACAAATTGCATCTGAACATCCAATGTCAAATGTTGCAGTAGTTGAAGTCAGGCCAGTTTGGGAAAACATTTAAATAGGTTGACTAAGCATAAAAGCTAGAATGTATTTTTATGAAAACAGTTTTATTAAGTATATTAATATAACATCGGCTCCAGCCTGATTTTTACTCGGGTTTTTACTGTTTTTGCTTGCTGATTTAAATCTGAAAGTCGAAGTACTATTGAATGTTATTGGTTTTACACGTAAAACAGTTGAGCCGGTCGTTATGAGGCTTGGGCTAGAAAAACCAGGTTAAAATTTAGATATAAATTATGACACGAAAAGCAAGTTTAAAAAATAATGTTATCGTACCAGAGTAAGCGTCTGAGCAACCCATCTTTCCGAAGGTATTAATATTGGATAATATACG
>CAYWRH010000178.1:0-7509 GCA_964460435.1 uncultured Desulfatiglans sp. | reverse complement strand
TCTGGTTCGTATTCCCATTTCGACCTTCTGACCATTTTAAATAAAGGAGGGAATATGCATAACCTTTCAGGTTTAAAAGAGAGGGCTGCGGGAGCAATAATGGGCGTATTTATTGGTGATGCACTGGGAGTGGGGCCCCACTGGTATTATGATCTAAATGAACTTCGCAGAGAGTATGGGGAGTGGATAGATGGCTATACTGATCCTAAACCCGGTAGATACCATGAGGCTTAAGGCCGGGCAGCTTTCTCAGGCAGGGTTTATTCTCCATATTATGCAGGAAAGATAATAAACTGGCTCGAGATTTTAGTGGATGAGAAACGGGAGCCTGTTCGTGAAAACTTTATAGCATAGGACTAATATTAAATTGGACACCGCCCTTACGTGTGATCCAGTCAGGGTGCCTTTCCTATTCTCTTGTTAGGGCTAAACAACATAAACCAAAGGCATAACAACGATGGACCTGTCCCTGCATAGTTTTAAAACGACGCTGGAAATTTTGAATCTGTAATCTTGAATCTTGAATTTATTCCCCCCTGATCATTGTTAACTGATAATTGTTCGTTATAATATTTCCTTGCTTTTTAAACCCCTTAGCAGTAAACCCATAGCATCAATCCAAAAACAATGAATCATTGCATTTTCACCTCGAAAAAGAGGTATGAGATATAAAAATCATTTTTTAACAGCGTTGTTACGGCAGGCAGTAGAAACTGAAGCGCATCAATATCTATCCTCTAGCGATCCTGAGCCATGCTTCTTAATAACTGGTCACAAAATGTGATCGGATTAGATAAATGATGAAAAACAAATGGAGAAATAGAAAGCGGTTTTGTGCTGATTTTTTGTTTGAATTAACAGACGTGAATTTCGATAACTTGAGGAGCCAATCTGGCACCTCAAGTTGAGGAGGGACACAATATACGCAAAATTGGATTTCAGGTTGAGGAGCCAAAAGCACAGTATAAGATTAAAAGTAGTCTTAGATGAAATAACAGGAGTTGGGGAATAAATGTTGCCCAATATCATGGGCAGACCCCCTGCCTTTCGTATTCTTTGCTGAATAATAGTCTTTATATGTCTCATAAACTGTAAAATGGTGAATTTGTGTGTGATTGAAAATCTTTTTCTGTATAGATACATGGAGGAAAGATGAGATCAAAACTATTTTGCCGCTTTTTTCTATTATCGATTATTTATATCATCGTTTTAAGCTTTGGTTGCAGCAGGGAGGCCGATAAATCATCTTCAACATCCTCCAATCCCGCCTCTTCAACCACTCCAGATTCATTTATCACGGACCTCTATGGCGAGCCGGCTACTATTGACCCGAATAAAGTCTCATGGGCTCGCGAGATTACTATTGTCAATCAATGTTTTAATGGGGTTCTCGGGTTTAATTCTGACCTTTCTCTTAAGCCGGTAACTGCTACTGAAATTCCTTCTGTTGAAAACGGGGGCATTTCATCCGATGGCCTGACCTATACCTTTAAACTCCGCCAAGAAGTCACATGGTCTGATGGCGTTAAAGTTACTGCAAGGGATTACGTTTATGGAATAAAAAGGATGTTGAGTCCTGATCTTGCAGCTGACTATGCTTCTTTCTATTTCGATATTATGGGCGCAAAGGAATATAACGCTTCTATTGATAAGGATGAATCTACTAAAAAACGACTCAGAGATTCAGTAGGAATAACAGCTCTTGATGATTATACACTGCAAATTAGATTATCCAATCAAAGACCGGCCTTTCTCCAGGTAATGGCCCTCTGGCCTGCTTACCCTGTAAGAGAAGATATGATTAATAAGTATGGCGATCAATGGACCGAGCCAGGGAACAATATTGGCAATGGTCCATTTATCCTTTCAGAGTGGGTGCATAGTGACCATATCACCTTAAAAGCCAACCCTAATTACTGGGGAGTCAATAAACCCAAAGTCAATCAAATCATATTCAGAATGATATCCGATGCCAATGCAGCACTGGCTGCATATAAGAATGATGAGATTTACCTGGTTCGGGTTCCAGGTGGTACTGAAAAGGCGGTTATGGCAGACCCTGTATTAAGCAAGGAAATATTGCGATATCCCCAGTTGGGTACCTTGGGAGGGATGTTTAACGTTGCCAAGACTCCTTTTGATAATGTCAAGGTGCGGCAGGCATTTGCCACTGCTATTGATCGGGTATCTTTTATAGATAAAGTACATGCAGGGGTCGGTAAACCTGCCTATAGCTGGATACCACCGGGTATGGCAGGATATGATGCAGGCCTGGGGCTGGAGTACAAATTTGATCCGGTTAAAGCTAAACGCCTCCTTGCTGAAGCTGGTTATGCCGACGCAGGCAAACTTCCGCCTATAAAATTTACTTATTTTAATATCGGGTCTAATCCCATGGATGCCCAATTCATACAGGGCCAGCTTAAGGCCAATCTTGGTATAGAGATTACCCTTGATCCAATGGAGTCTAAAGCAGCAACAGAGGCTTTTAATTCGGGAAATTACCAGGTTGGGTTAAGCGGCTGGGTTGCCGATTATCCTGACCCTGACAACTGGTTACCTCCCAACTTTAAAACAGGGGTTGGCAATAATCGTTCCAAATACAGCAATCCGCAGTTTGATGAACTGTGTGAAAAGGCCTCAAAAGAATTGAACAATACAAGGCGTATGGAACTTTGGGCAAAAGCGCATGAAATTATAGTCCGTGATGTTCCCTTAGCCTTTATATACAATGTTGAGAATTTATGGTTGATTAAACCCTATGTAAAGGGCCTGATTACTACTGGTATGGACGCGACACCAGGAGATTTTTTCTATTGTGATATCTATATCGAAAAATAGATGATGGGTGAAGGACTCAGGAAAGTTTAAAGTAAGTAGAAAATTTTTTTCCTGGTTACTTTGTATATGTTAAGCAGGATCAGACCCCGATTCTCCCATGTAGTCGGGAAAATCATAAAAATCCTAACTTAAAATGGCATAACCGCCATAATCAGGAGGCAGACATGGCCAAAATAGAAGTAAAAGGCACCGATATTACCGTGATATCTCAAAATGAAGAAGATTATATCTCTTTGACAGATATGGTTAAAAATATTGAGAATGGACTCGCTCTTATAGAAAAATGGCTTCGAAATAAAAATACTATCGAATTTCTGGGTATTTGGGAGGAAATGTATAATGAAGATTTTAATTCCCCCGAATTCGAGGGAATTAAAAATCAGGCCGGATTAAACCGGTTTGTATTGTCTGTTAAACAATGGGTTGAAAAAACAAAATCCAAAGGAATTATTGCCAAGGCAGGTCGATATGGCGGAACATACGCCCATAAAGACATAGCCTTTGAGTTTGCATCATGGATTTCTCCACAGTTTAAATTATACCTTATCAAGGAATTTCAGCGTCTCAAAGATCAGGAACGGGAAAAACTGGGATGGGATATACGCCGCAACCTGACAAAAATTAACTATCGCATTCATACTGATGCTATTAAAGAAAATCTTATACCTCCTGAATTGAGTAATGAACAAATTAATCTTGTATACGCATCGGAAGCAGATATTTTGAATATGGCCCTGTTCGGAATGACAGCAAAAGAGTGGCGTGATAACAATCCTGATTTAAAAGGGAATATCCGTGATTATGCCAATGTTTCACAACTTGTATGCCTTGCCAACATGGAAACACTGAATGCCCATTTTATTCATGAAGGACTTAAACAAAAGGATCGTCTTGTAAAGCTGAATCGTATTGCCATACAACAGATGAGGCTGCTTACATCCGATACTTCAATCAAAAGACTTGAGGGAAGTAAATAATGGTAAAACATCCTGGAGGGTATGATACTGTTTCATAAAAGATTAACGGAGGATATATGAGACCTGAAAAATTATTTTACCTTTGCCTATTATCGACTGTTCTCATCATAGTTTTAAATTGTGGTTGCAGCAGGGAGGCAGATAAATCATCTTCAACTTCCTCTCCTTCAACCTCTTCAACCACTCCAGATTCATTCATCACAAACCTCTATAGCGAACCAGCCACTATTGACCCGAATAAAGTCTCTTGGGCTAATGAGATTACTATTGTCAAGCAGTGTTTTAATGGGGTTCTCGGGTTTAACCCTGACCTTTCCCTTAAGCCGGTAACTGCTACTGAAATTCCTTCTGTTGAAAACGGAGGCATTTCATCCGATGGCCTAACTTATACCTTTAAACTCCGTCAAGATGTCACATGGTCTGATGGCGTTAAAGTTACTGCAAGGGATTATGTTTATGGAATAAAAAGGATGTTGAGTCCTGACATTGCATCCCCTGGTGCATTTGATTTGTATGATATCGTTGGCGCAAAGGCATATAACACTGCTGTTGATAAAGGTGACTCTGAAAAAAAACAGCTCGGGGATTCAGTAGGAATAACAGCCCTTGACGATTATACACTACAAGTTAGATTATCCAATCAAAGGCCAGCCTTTCTTCAGGTAATGGCCTGTCTTATTTACCCTATAAGAGAAGATATTATTAATAAGTATGGCGATCAATGGACCGAGCCAGGAAACTATATCGGCAATGGCCCCTTTATCCTTTCCGAGTGGGTACATGGTGACCATATCACCTTAAAAGCCAACCCCAATTACTGGGGAGTAGACAAACCTAAGGTTGGTCAAATCGTGTTTAAAATGATATCCGATGCCAATGCTGCACTGGCAGCCTATAAGAACAATGAGATGTACATGGTACAGGTTCCAGGTGGAACTGAAAAGGCCGTTATAGCAGACCCTGTATTAAGCAAGGAACTCTTGCGATATCCACGATTGTTGACTATGGGAGTGGGTTTTAACGTTACCAAGGCACCATTTGATAATGTCAAGGTGCGGCAGGCCTTTGCTACTGCTATTGACCGTGTATCTTTTATTGATAAAGTGCATGCAGGGGTCGGTAAACCTGCCTATAGCTGGATACCACCGGGGATGACAGGGTATGATGCTGATCTGGGGTTGGAGTACAAATTTGACCCGGCTAAAGCTAAAAGACTCCTGACTGAAGCCGGTTATGCCGACGTAAACAAACTTCCGCCTATAAAATTTACTTACAACAATACCGGATCAAATCCCATAGATGCCCAATTTATTCAGGGCCAGCTTAAGGCCAATCTTGGCATAGAGATTACCCTTGATCCAATGGAGCCTAAAGCGGCAACAGAGGCTTTTAATTCGGGAAATTACCAGACAGGGTTATTGGGCTGGTTTGCTGATTATCCTGACCCTGACAACTGGTTGCCTCCTAACTTTAAAACAGGGGCGGGCACTAATCATACCAAATACAACAACCCGCAGTTTGATGAATTGTGTGAAAAGGCTTCAAAAGAGTTGAACGATACGAGGCGTATGGAGCTTTGGGCAAAAGCTCATGGAATCATAGTCCGGGATGTACCTTTAGCCTTTATCTACAATGTTGAGAGTTTATGGTTGCTTAAGCCCTATGTAAAAGGTCTGACTACTACTGGTATGGACGCAATGACACCAGGTGACTTTTTTTAACGTGATATCTACATAGATAAATAATCCGGAATAGACTAATATGTTGAAATATCTAATACAACGATTGATCTGGCTGCTGATAGTCCTCTTCGTAATTTCTTTTATTACGTTTAGCTTGATGCATATGGTCCCAGGCGGCCCCTGGGATAGAAACAAGCAACTGGCACCTCAGATCGTTGAAAACCTGAATAAAAAATATGGCCTGGATAAACCCTTTCTTGTTCAGTTTGCCAATTACATGTCCGGCATGGTACGTGGAGACCTCGGGGTATCTTATTCTTATCAGGATCGTGGTGTAACCCAGATATTGTTTGAAGGGTTGCCCAAAACAGCCACACTGGGAATAACGGCATTTATCCTGGCGATTGTTATAGGTATTCCATTAGGGATGGCAGCGGCTTTAAGGCAGAATTCCTTTATAGACTATGCATCAGTCTTTTTTTCCACTGTCTTTTCCAGCATACCCGAATTCGTTCTTGGAATTATCATGGTTATTATATTTTCAGTAATTTTGCACTGGTTACCCACAGGAGGATGGGGGAGTACAGGTCAAATTGTAATGCCGGCCTTTGCCTTGGCCACACTTCCGGCTGCCTTTATTGCCCGTATTACCCGCGCCAGCATACTGGAGGTGTCAAATCAGGATTACATACGCACTGCAAGGGCAAAGGGCATGATTGAGCGGATTGTTCTGATAAGGCACATACTGCGTAACGCCTTGATCCCGGTTTTAACTGTTACAGGCCCCGAGTTTGCCTTTCTGATTTCCGGTTCATTTATAATCGAAAATCTCTTTTCAATTCCGGGTATCGGTCGCTTGTTTGTCCAGGGAATATTTGCGCGTGATTACAGCCTTATCATGGGCACTGTGATTTTTTACACCTTTATTATAGTTCTGGTAAATTTAATAGTTGATATCTTATATGCCTTAGTGGACCCGCATATACGATATGAGTGAGATGATATTTTGAAAATCGAAGATAAAATCCCCGAGGAAATAACAAACCGTCCCCATCGCACCTTATGGGATGATGCAATTATAAGGCTAAGGCGTAATCATCTCGCGGTTACAGGGGCAATCGTTATTTTATTAATTGCTCTGGGTGCGATCGTTATTCCATATTTTAGCCCCTATGAATATGATGCCCAGGATCTGACCGCGGTCATGGAAAGCCCTGGTACTCGTCATCTACTAGGCACTGACGCGCTTGGCAGGGATTCCTTTACACGCCTGATTTATGGCGCAAGGACATCTCTTTCTGTGGGCATTTTTTCTCAATTCATTATTATCATTATAGGCATCCCTATTGGCGCTATTGCAGGCGCCTTTGGGGGTAAAACAGATAATTTTCTCATGCGGTTTGTAGATGTAATTTATGCATTCCCGGATATCCTGTTGATTCTGCTTTTGAGATCGATACTGGGTGGAAGTATCTACATGATTTTTCTGGTTATAGGTCTGGTAAGTTGGCCTGGCATAGCTCGTCTTGTGAGGGGACAGATCCTGTCTTTGAAGGAGCGTGATTTTCTAACTGCTGCACGTGCCTTTGGCGCAAACAACAAGTACAGGATTATGCGCCACCTGATTCCGAATTCTCTTGGTCCGATTATTGTCCTCATCACCTTTAGCATACCAAGAGCTATTTTTATGGAGGCGGCTTTAAGTTACATTGGTATCGGTGTTCAACCACCCACTCCAAGCTGGGGCACAATGATTAACGATGGTTATAATGTTATATTTGCCACCCCTTGCCTGATATTTGTGATTTACCACAATATGGTCATATTTTTTGCCGAATTATTGGTCGAACGATTTGGGGATGTTTTTGGAGTTTTGCCAAATTAAAATGGTCTTTTGGAGAAGAAACGGCATAAATGTGCTTATTCAATTTATTTACCAAATTGTTGACATAAGAAAAGGCGGTATTGCCGGAATGATGTTCCAGCAAACCGCCTGAAAGAATTACAAA
>CAYWRH010000177.1:0-7738 GCA_964460435.1 uncultured Desulfatiglans sp. | reverse complement strand
CTTTCTTTTCGGTAGGATTTATTCGATTTTACGATAGTACTGTGGTAAAGAACAGTTTAACTTGCATTAGGAGGATTAATTTGAAACAACCGGGAAGGATATTTTATTTTTCATTATTTGCGGTTCTCTGCGCCAGTGCATTAAACATGGCATCTGACAAACTATCGGTCTTTGTCACCATAGAGCCCCAGCGATATTTTGTTAGGCAGATAGGGGGTGATTTTGTGGATTGCCAGGTGATGGTACCACCGGGCGCTGATGCACACACATATGAACCAAAGCCAAAACAGATGGCAGCGCTTTCAGGCGCAAGGCTCTATTTTGCAACAGGCTTAGAGTTTGAAGAGGCCAACCTTGATAAAATCATCTCTATCAATCCGGCGATCAGGGTAGTTCATACTGATGAGGGCATTAAAAAGATGCCCATGAGCCCACATAAACATGAAGGAGAGCTCCATGAAGAGGGCAAAGGGGAGAACGATGAACATCACGGCCTTGACCCACATATCTGGTTATCGCCCCAGCTTGTAAAGATACAGGCAGCCACCATCCTGAAGGCGCTCTGTGAAATTGACCCTGCACATAAAAACCAGTATGAGGCAAACTACAGAAATTTCATCAGCAGGATTGAACAGCTTGATGCAGAATTACAGATCCTTTTTAAAGGAAAATCCGGCATGAAATTTATCGTATTTCACCCGGCCTGGGGTTATTTTGCGAATTCCTATAATCTTGGGCAGGTGCCGGTTGAGATTGAGGGCAAGGAGCCAAAGCCGGCCCAGTTGATGGAATTAATTGAGCATGCAAGGGAAAACAATATAAAGGTTATCTTTGCTCAGCCGCAGTTTTCTGCTAAAAGCGCTAAAATTGTTGCGCGCGAGATAGGCGGAGAGGTCATATTTGCCGATCCAATGGCATACGAGTGGTTTAATAACCTGCGGTATGTAGCGAAAAAATTCAATGATGCATTAAAATAGGGATAAATAGATGCCCGTAATTGAAATAAACGATTGTGATTTCTCCTTTGAAAAGGAGACTGTGCTCAAGGATGTGAATTTAATGATCCCGCATGGGGACTTTGTAGCCATTATCGGGCCTAATGGCGGAGGCAAAACCACCCTGCTGAAACTGATACTGGGGCTCCTCACGCCAACCAGGGGCAATATACTTGTTGATGGAATGCCGCCGCAAAAGGCATCAAGGTCTATAGGCTATGTGCCGCAGAATGTAAATATGAACAGATCATTTCCTGTTACCGCACTGGATGTCGTGCTTATGGGGATGATCAATAACATTGCAAAGGCAGATCGTTCACAGGCTATTGCTGCACTTGATCGTATGGAGATGGGCGAATATGCAGACAGAAAAATTGGCACCCTTTCAGGTGGACAGCGCCAGAGGGTATTTATTGCAAGGGCACTTGTGTCAGGGCCCAAACTGCTTCTCTTAGATGAGCCCACAGCGAGCATAGATGCAAAAGGACAGGCCGATTTTTACAGGTTGCTTAAGGAGCTTAATAATGAGATCACCATACTGCTTGTAAGCCATGACCTGCTTCTTATTTCACGCTATGTAAAGTCAGTGGCATGCGTGAACAAACAGCTTTATTACCATAACCAGGCAGAGATCACCGGTGAGATGCTGGAGCATATGTATGCCGGCTCCACAGGGGAGACATGCCCTGTAGAACTGATAGCCCACGGCATGCCGCATCGTGTGCTAAAGAATCATGAGGTGAAATGATATGCTGGAAGCCCTTCAGTATGATTTTATACAAAACGCCCTGATTGCCGGCCTTGTGGCAAGCATAATCTGCGGTATTATGGGCACCCTTGTCGTGGTAAACCGCATAGCCTTTTTATCAGGCGGAATAGCGCATGCCGCCTACGGCGGCGTGGGGCTTGCATTCTACCTCAAGTGGCCATATCTCCCGTGCACAATGGGCTTTTCATTATTTTCAGCAATGATAATGGCAATGGTGAGCCATGCCGCAAAACACCGGGCCGATACCATAATAGGCGTTATATGGGCCATCGGCATGGCCTTTGGCATTATCATGATAGACATAACACCCGGCTATAATGCTGACCTTATGAGCTATCTCTTCGGGAGCATCCTTACTGTTACCAGAAATGATATTTATATAATGATCATAACAGCGCTTATAATGACTATACTTGCAGGGCTCTTTTACAAGGATCTCCTTGCCATGTCATATGATGAGGAGTTTGCAAGAACAAGGGGCGTGCCTGTAGTAAAGATATATTTCGGGCTAATAGGGATGCTTTCCATAACAATCGTACTTCTTATTCAGATAGTGGGGCTCATTCTTGTGATTGCGCTCTTGACCATTCCCCCCTTCATTGCAGAAAAATATGTAAAATCCATTTTTCAGATGATGATTGTTTCAGGAGTGCTCGGCGCGGTTTTTACAGTGACAGGCCTCTTTATCTCATACAAATATGACCTGACATCAGGGGCATCCATTATAATGGTTTCAGCCATTGCATTTATTTTTTCATTAATAATAGACAGGGTAAAAATTATCTTAAGGGTTTAGTTTTTAAATCATCAGTCTTCACCGCAAAGGACACTGAGTTCGCAGAAATGTATTTTAAAAACACTCCGTGTCCTCCGTGTTCTCCGTGGTGAAAAGTATTTAATAAAAAAGGACAGATTATGTGCAATCAGTGCAATTATGAAGAGATACTTTTAAAGGCAGGGCTTGAGGCCAGCTCAAACCGCATAGCCGTTCTTGAGGTAATCGGGAGCAACCCCTTCCCCCTTTCAGCCGCAGATATATTTAGGACACTTGAACGCTCGGGCGGGATCAACCAGGTGACTGTATACAGGATACTCGACCTCCTGGTTGATAACCATGTTGCAGAACGCATAAGCACTGGCGGCAGGGCATTCTATTACGGCCTTGCGCCCAATGACCATCATAAACCCCACCCCCACTTTTACTGCAAAAGCTGCGGCCAGATGGACTGCCTGAGCCCTGACAGCCTGAAGGTGGATGCAGATACCTTCATGAAGATATTCCCTGGCAGGGTGGATAAGGTGGAGGTGCGTATAGATGGCATCTGCAAGAACTGTGAAAAGGGGCAAGCAAAATAGCAATGTTATTTCTATATATCGCCAGGTTTTAATTTGTTTTTTTATGATGATATGGTAAAAAAAGATTTTATTAATCAATGTTTATAGTTGTGCATAACACGCAAATAATACAAAGAGAAAAAGTCAACCCAACACTGTTTTTTTAAATAAAAAGGCCATGAGTAATGAGCGCTTTATTTTCTGATACCCATCCTAAAATGGAAGCCCTGCAAATTCAATTGTGGCGGGAAGCCAGCCCTACACGAAAGATGGAAATGCTTGCCCAACTCAATAAATCGGCCCAAATGCTGGCATTGGCAGGTCTGCGATCCCAATATCCCCAGGCTGACGAATCTGAAATCCGTCGCCGATTAGCTGGTCTATTGTTAGGAGAAGAAGTCGCCAGTAAAGTATATGGTAAAATCAGCAATGCAAAATGAACCGATTGAAGTCACATTAAAAGTAACAGGAATACTCGAATCTCTAGGCATTCGTTATCTTATAGGTGGATCATTGGCCAGTACGCTCCATGGCATGGTGCGAACTACACAAGATTCTGATATTGTCGCCGAAATGTCGCTAATTCACCTGAAGCCCTTTATTATGGCGTTGCAAGAAGAATTCTATGTTGACGATGAGATGATTGCTGAAGCTATCAGACGGCATTCCAGCTTTAATATTATTCATCGAGAAACAATGTTCAAAGTAGATATCTTTGTCCCTCATCCTCGACCTTTTTTACAATCACAACTGTCCCGCACCCAAAAACAGACCTTTACTTTTGAAAAAGAAATCAGTGCCAATTTTGCCAGCCCGGAAGATATAATCCTTGCCAAACTAGAATGGTATCGCCTTGGTGGTGAAATATCCGAACGCCAATGGCGTGATATCCTCGGTGTTCTGAAAACCTGTTCTGATACACTTGATTTTGATTATCTCATAAAATGGGCAGGTGAACTCAGGGTTAATGATTTACTGGATCTCGCTTTACAACAAGTGAAATAAGTTAGATGTGCGTTTAGATGGCATCTGCAAGAACTGTGAAAAGGGGCAAGCAAGATAATAATATGAAAATTGTCAGAACAGATAATCGGTGTTGACAAAGCTGGAAGAGCGCTCATGCAGGATTTCGTGAAGGAGCTCTTTGCCTGCGTCGCTTTCCGGGGCTGCTACCATGGAGCGGATTGAAAAACAGCGAAGCGCATCGGAGACTGAAAGCGTGCCCTCTGCGCTGTCCTTGCGTCCGGTAAAGGGATAAACATCCGGGCCCCGCTGACACTGGGCATTAAGATTTATGCGGCACACCTGATTTGCGAACACATCAATGAGAGGGCCTACCCTCTTCGGGTCTTTGCCGAAGATGCTCGCCTGCTGCCCAAAGCTGGAAGATACAATATAGTCAAAGACCTCATGCTCGTTGTCGAAAACTGCAACCGGCACCACGGGGCCGAACTGCTCAACAGTGTAGAGCTGCATATTTGAGCTCACAGGATAGACCACTGCCGGGAAATAAAAGCTCTCATTCGATATATTTCCGTTTGAAT
Organism: uncultured Desulfatiglans sp.; assembly: GCA_964460435.1. Lineage (GTDB taxonomy): Bacteria > Desulfobacterota > DSM-4660 > Desulfatiglandales > HGW-15 > JAAZBV01. The sequence goes on along the minus strand of CAYWRH010000177.1, from coordinate 3,095 downwards.
TGCATACTGAGGCCCCTTTGCTGACAGCGTCATCCACAAAGGAGCGCATCCTGTCAGGCGCTCCGGGCTCTGGCAGAGGTGTGATACGCACCCCTTTCTCCCAGGGAAGACCAAACGGGAGGGCATCCACTGCGTCGGAGAGTTTTGTTACGAAGAGATCTGCTATTGAGCGGTGCACGAACAGGATCTTGAGCGCTGTGCATCTTTGGCCATTGAACGACAGTGCGCCCGTGACGCACTCCCTTACCGCAAGCTCTATGTCAGCGTCCGGGAGTATAATGCCTGGGTTTTTGGCATCAAGGCCCAGGATACAGCGCAGCCTGTTGGGCATTGGATGCTGCTTCTTTAGGATGTTGGCGGCACGGGAACTGCCAATAAAGGCAAGAGCTGCCACCTGTCCGGATTCCATAATGGGGCCGGCCACATCCCTGCCATCGCCATTAATGATGTTGACCACACCCCTTGGAAAACATTCTTTGAATGCGTGTAACAGGGGGATCTGGCACAGAGAGCCATAGCGCGGCAGCTTGACTACCGCTGTGTTGCCCATGGCCAGGGCGGGAATGAGTGTGGTGAAGGTCTCGTTGAGCGGGTAGTTGAACGGCCCCATGCATAATACCACGCCAAGCGGGGAGCGGCGTATCTGCGCCAGAACACCGCTGTTTGAGGAGAACCTGGCGCCGGCGCGATCTGTCTCTTTTAATGCCTCCACTGTATCGGTAATATACTGGACTGTCCGGTCAAACTCCTTCTCGCTGTCAGAGAGGCTCTTGCCTGTCTCCCACATGAGCAGGCGAACAGATTGATCGCGTACTGAGCGCATCATATTAGCAAAGGCAGACAACCTCTCTGCGCGCTCCTGAACCCGCATGACAGGCCATGCGCCCCGGCCGTGATCCCATGCGCGAGAAGCGGCGCCCAAGGCCGATAAAGCCTCACCGGTGGTCAGTCTCGCCTCCACACCGATCTTCCTCCGTACAAGCCCACCGTCTGTATGAACGCATACAGGTGAGAGCACCTCGTAGGTTTGCCCGCTCCATGTCCGAAGCTCTCCATCAACGAGATAGGTCATGCCCCCTTCATATGTCCCACCGGATGGAGCAAAGTCGATCTCACGGGGAATATCCTTTTCGCATGGAAAAAGCGCATCAATTTTTTTTCTGATCTCTTGTGTCATAATGAAAGAGTACTTCCGAGCCCTGGAAATGTCAATGTGGAACAGCTCACTGCCCTTATAAAAAAGGCGGACATGTCATGCAACAGCCTTTGAGACAGCCGGATCAGAAAAAAATCAATATTTTAACCACGGAGGACACGGAGAACACGGAAGAAAGTATTTTATTTAATTATCAATAAAATATTTTTGTTTTTCTTGGCGTCCTTCCTGGCGCGCCATAGCCTTGGCGAAGGGGGCTGCGACTTTGCGGTTCAATTTTAGTCCGTCATTCCCATAAAAGGCGGGTCATTGATCCAGGTACACCGGAAAAACCAACCCAACACCCGTCATTCCCGACCTGCCTGCCAAGCCATAGCTTTAGAGACGGCTGGATCGGGAATACATTTTTACACCACGGAGAACACAGAGAAAATCTTCTTATTGTATTATAAGAAATACTTTATATTTTTCTTGGCGTCCTTTGCGACTTTGCGGTTCAATTATAATTCGTCATTCCCGACCTGCCTGCCAAGCCATAGCTTTAGCGACGGCTGGATCGGGAATCCATTTGTTTTTCGCAGGGGCTGGATTCTTGCCTGCCTCTGGCATGTTCCCTGACCTCTTGTTTTTCTTTACGCCCTGCGCCTTGCGCCCTGCACCCTGAGCCTTTTCTTTACATCATATCCGCCGGACTCAAGACCGGCAGCCCTGGTTTATTCAATGCATGAGTATAAATCATGGTGGTAGAGACATCAGAATGACCTAACAGTTCCTGTATTGTACGAATATCATACCCCTTTTCAAGAAGATGTGTGGCAAAGGAATGTCTCAGGGTATGAGGAGAAACCTTTTTACTTAAACCTGCAAGTCGTGCCGCATCCTTTACTGCCTTGCGTAAGGTGCTCTGGTCAATATGGTGTCTTCTGATACTGTTGCTCCTCGGATCAACGCTCATGTTTGCAGCCGGAAAAACATACTGCCATATCCAGTCTTTTTTTGCGCCCGAATCCTTCCTGTCATAAGCCGGCCATATGTATACACCCGCTGAACCATTGTTAAGGTCTTCAATAAATAACTTTTTTGACGAATCAACCTTTTCTCTTAATTGTTTTTTGTATTTTCCAGGAAGCATCGTCAATCTATCTTTATCCCCCTTACCATTTCTAACAACTATCATGTTCTGTGCAAAGTCTATATCCTTTATCCTTAAGCGGACACATTCCATTATCCTTAGCCCTGAACCATATAGTAATCCGGCCATAAGCAGCATATCACCTTCCATATTCTTTAGCAGCGCACTTACTTCATTTACTGTCAGAACAACAGGGATATTTATTTTACGTTTTGCCCTTGAAAAATCACTAAAATCACCAGGGTCACGTTTTAAAACCTGTGTATACATAAACACCAGGGCATTCAATGCCTGATTCTGCGTACTGGATGAGACCTCTCTATCAACAGCAAGAAAATCAAGATATTTTTTAATCTCTTTTGAACCTAGCTTTTCAGGGGATGCGCCATCATAAAATGAAAGATACCTGAGCACCCAATCTATATATGAGTATTCAGTTTTCAGGGAATAATGTTTATATCTCAACTCCTTTTGTATATTTTCTATCAGCTTTCCCTGATTTTTTTTAATCTCTTTTTTTAAGGCAAAATCATTTTTCCCCGGTTTTTTAATGCTTTTGTCACCCTGTTTTTTATCTTGAGTTAATATCTCTTTATTATGATTGATATCCAATGGGATGTTTAAGAATTTGTAATACAAAAGATACAATGCCCTTCTGGCATGCTCAATCTCTATTTTACTGATACCCTTTTGCTGCTTCAATTTGGCAAGATAGGCTTTTACCTCTTCCAGATTTCTTTCTTTCAAAGGTTTACCTTTTATAGAAACCGCAAAGTTTTCTGCCCACTTGACGTAAGAATCAGCCTG
>CAYWRH010000176.1:0-7873 GCA_964460435.1 uncultured Desulfatiglans sp. | reverse complement strand
AAATTAATCATCCAGTATGTATGGTTGTATGAAATTAGACAAGAGTATATATCAAACCATATTATAATAATCAAATCTATAAAATGACCGGATTAAAGGTAAACATAACTTTTAGTAAGTTAAAAAAAAGCATAGTAACTATGTCCAGATAAGTTATGTTGGTCTATGTTTAAGGTTTGCTGTATTATAGATGTTAAAAATAATTAAAACCTATTGCATTTTATTTCTTCTTGACCTAAATATGATCACAACATATAATCCCGCTAAAATTTAAAAATTTTATTATTACAGGGAGAACTGAAAAGGGTATTGACAGGAGAGAAGCTTTATTCCTAATAACTTCCCGGGGATGATTCTAACATCCTTGCCGGGTAAAATGGGAGGATTTCTGATGGATGTCAAGTTGGATAGCCTTATTGAGAAGATCAGGAAAGACGGGATTGAAGAGGCGCAAAACAGGGCCGAACAGATTGTGAAAGAGGCAAATCTGAAGGCTGCCAGGATTATAGAGGATGCCGGGAAGGAGGCCCTCAAGATAATAAATGAAGGAAAGAGCAAGGTTGATCAATTCCGCGCAACTGCTGAGGCTGATTTAAAACAGTCTGTCCGAAATGCAGAATTACTGCTAAAGGAAAAATTCTACAGGTTGTTTGATACGGTCTTCAAACGTGAGGTTAATGAAAAACTCACACCAGACTTGATGAAAGAGATGATCCTTAAAATTGTTGAGACCTGGGCTAAAGACAGTGAAAAGGAGGTAATACTGGGAGATGCTGATAAAAGGCAACTTGAAGCCCTGCTCTTTAATGGCATAAAAACCGATCTGAAAAAGGGTATCACACTTAAAGTTGGAGCTGATGTCACAAGTGGTTTCCGTATAGGTTTAAAGGGGACGGATGTCTATTATGATTTTTCCGACGGGGCGATTTCCGATCTGCTGAAGTCACTCGTAAACCCTAATCTGAAATCTATACTGGATAAATAAGGATGGATAAATACTACTATTTTATAGCTCAACTGCCAACGCTGTTTTTTAGAAAAGAGCCTGACATTACTATTGACCGCTTTATGAGTGAAGCGGAAAAGTGGCTTGATCCAAATGATTTTGAAATCCTCTGTTCACTTGATCTGCAATCAGTGGCCATTAACAGAGGCGAACCCGCCGATCTGAAAAGATACAAAAATTTTGAGAACGATCTTCGCACGGATATTGCGGCCTTTCGCGAGGCCCGGCGTAAAGATCTCGAATACAAGCCTTCGAGCTTTCCCCTGTCAGCCATCAAGGAGGGCAATCCCCTTGATGTTGAATTAAGGTTCATGGAGTTCCGCTGGCAGTTCCTGGATGAAATGGAGCGGGAGCATCATTTCGATTTTACAAATGTAGTTATATATTTCCTGAAATTGCTTTTGTTGCAAAGATACTTTTCTTTTGAAAAAGAAAAAGGACTGCAAAAATTCCAAATGTTATATCACGAGGTAAGAGCATGAAACCCACTACCGGAAAAATTATTGGTGTCAGCGGCAATATGGTAACTGTCTCTGTTGACGGAAATATCATGCAGAATGAGGTTGCCTACATAATAAAAGGCAATGAACGGTTGAAATCAGAGATCGTGCGCATCGGTGATGGTGTTGCCTTTTTACAGGTGTTTGAAAGCACAAAGGGCCTCACTATTGGTGATGATGTAGAATTCAGCGGCCATTTGCTGTCTGTTCAACTGGGACCAGGCCTGCTAAAGCAGATTTATGATGGTTTGCAGAATCCTCTTCCTGAACTTGCAGAAGAGTATGGTTTTTTTCTGCCGCGCGGCGTTGAATTCAAACCCCTTGACGAGACAAAAAAATGGAGTTTTACACCAACAGTAAAGTCCGGTGATGTTGTCATTGCCGGACAGGAAATAGGTTTTGTGCCTGAGGGGATTTTCGATCATAAGATCATGGTACCCTTCACATTCCAGGGTGAGTATGTTGTCGAGGAAATAGCTAAAGCCGGTGATTATACAATTGCCGAAAACATTGCCCGTGTAAGGGATGAAAAGGGAAAAACACATAATCTCACCATGAGCTTCAGATGGCCGGTTAAAATAGCCATTGAATGTTATAAGGAGAAGATCGTTCCCGTTGATCCCCTTGTCACCCAGGCGCGCATCATTGACACATTCTTTCCTGTTGCGAAAGGGGGTACATTCTGTATCCCTGGCCCGTTTGGCGCCGGTAAAACAGTGCTGCAACACGTTCTGAGCCGTTACGCACAGGTAGATATAGTCATTGTGGCTGCATGCGGCGAGCGCGCCGGTGAAGTGGTCGAGCTCTTGCGTGAATTCCCGGAACTGGAAGACCCCCGCACCGGCAAAACTCTGATGGATAGAACCATTATTATCTGTAATACCAGTTCAATGCCTGTTGCTGCCCGTGAGGCATCTGTTTATACAGCAGTTACTTTAGGCGAATACTACCGCCAGATGGGGCTTGATGTGCTTCTAATGGCAGACTCGACCTCCCGCTGGGCACAGGCTATGAGAGAGCTGTCAGGCCGCCTGGAGGAAATCCCTGGTGAAGAGGCCTTTCCGGCATATCTGGAGTCCAGGATCGCCGAGTTCTATGAACGCTCCGGACTGGTGGAGCTTAACAATGGCAAGGTCGCAAGTCTTACAATAGGTGGTACGGTAAGCCCTGCAGGAGGAAACTTTGAAGAGCCTGTGACACAGGCAACCCTTAAGGTTGTAGGTGCATTCTTAGGGCTTTCGCGTGATCGTGCGAATGCGCGCCGCTTCCCATCAATCCATCCCCTTGAAAGCTGGTCAAAATATAAAAGCTTTGTTGATGCTGAAGAGATAGCTTTTGCCCGTGACATGCTTCAGAGAGGAAATGATGTTGGTCAGATGATGATGGTTGTAGGTGAAGAGGGCACATCAAATGATGATTTTCAGCTTTATCTGAAAGGTGAATTTCTTGACAGTGTTTACCTTCAGCAGAACTCATTTGACAAGGTGGATGCCGGCACAAGCAAAGAGCGTCAGCAATATGTTTTCAATATGGTAAACAGGGTGCTGAAAACAGATTTTAAATTGGATGATAAGGAAAAGGCGCGAGGTTTCTTTAACCGTTTACGACAGCTTTTTATCGATTGGAACTACATTGCTATGGATTCAGCCGAATTTAAGGCGCAGGAAAAAGCAATAGACACATTAATAAAGGAGAATTCCGGAAATGAGAAAGGTCTATAACAAGATTCTCAGCATTAGCGGAAATGTTATAACCGTTAAGGCTACAAATGTAGGCTATGAGGAACTCGCTGAAATTACCACCCAGCGCGGCAAATCACTTGCACAGGTAATTAAACTTGATGGCGATCTTGTCTCATTGCAGGTTTTTGCAGGAAGCCGCGGTGTTTCTGTAAGTGATGAAATACGGTTTCTGGGACACCCCATGCAGGTGACATTTTCGGACAATATGCTTGGAAGAATTTTTGATGGCGCAGGTAACCCTCGTGATAAAGGGCCGCAGCTGACTGATAATATGATAGAGGTTGCAGGCCCCAGCGTAAACCCTGCAAAGCGAATTATCCCCAAACGCATGATACGCACAAATATACCGATGATAGATATCTTTAATTCTCTTGTTGTCTCTCAGAAGCTGCCCATCTTTTCAGTATCAGGTGAACCTTACAACGAGCTTCTTGCCAGGATAGCATTGCAGGCAGAGGTTGATATGATCATCCTTGGCGGAATCGGCCTTAAATATGATGAATATATGAAATTTAAAAACACTCTTGAGGAGGGAGGTGCCCTTTCACGCTCAATCTTCTTTATGAACACAGCATCAGATCCTATAGTTGAGAGCCTTATGGTGCCTGATCTGTCGCTGGCAGTAGCTGAAAGATTTGCACTTAAGGGCAAGGATGTGCTTGTTCTGCTGTCTGACATGACCAACTTTGCCGATGCCATGAAAGAGATTGCGATAACAATGGAGCAGGTACCTTCAAACCGCGGTTATCCTGGTGATCTTTACAGTCAGCTTGCGGCACGTTATGAAAAGGCGGTTGACTTTGAGGGCGCTGGCTCCATTACGGTTCTTGCTGTCACAACCATGCCGGGTGATGATGTTACCCACCCGGTACCTGATAACACGGGTTATATCACAGAAGGTCAGTTTTATCTGCACCATGGCTCTATTGACCCATTTGGATCATTGAGCCGTCTGAAACAGCAGGTTAATGACCCGAAAAGCAGCCGCAAGGATCATCGCGCAATCATGGATGGCATGATTCAGCTCTATGCGCAGTTTATAGAGACAGAAGAAAAGCGATCAATGGGTTTCCGTATGAGTAACTGGGACCAGAAGCTGCTCAAATACGGTGAACAGTTCAAGGCTCAGATGATGAACCTTACAGTGAATATTCCACTTGAAAAGGCGCTTGATCGCGGCTGGGAAATCCTGGCTGACTGCTTTACAACGGAAGAGACAAGGATGAGAACGGAGTTGATTAATGAGTTCTGGCCAAAAAAATAAAGGCGGGTAATCTGTCAGATGGCAAAAATAAAATATACAAAAAATGAGCTGAAACGCCAGAAAGACAATCTCAAGCGGTTTACCAGATATCTGCCCACACTTGAATTGAAAAAGCAGCAGCTTCTTGTGGAGATCCGCACCATTCAGGGCGCAGTTGAGAAGCTGGAGGCAGAGACAAGAGAGCTTGAGCAGGAGGTTTCTAACTGGGCAGATGTATTTGCCGAAGATATTGATCTTCACAGTATGTTCTCTGTGAAGGAGATAGTTACCGATACAGGAAATATCGCAGGTATTGATATACCCCTGTTCAAGGATGTCATCTTTACGGATTATGAATATGATTTATTTACAACCCCGATCTGGGTTGATAAGGCTATTGAGGTGACAAAAACACAGATCAGGCGTATAGCTGAGCTGGATATCCTGCTCAGACAGCAGGAAATAATTCGTGAAGAACTCCGTATCACGGTGCAGAGGATCAAGCTTTTTGAAGAGGTAAAGATACCTGAATCAAAAGAGAATATCCGCATAATCAGGATCTTTTTGGGTGATCAGATGACAGCCGCTGTTGTCCGTGGTAAAATTGCAAAGGCCAAACTCGAGAGCAAGAAAAAAGAGGAGGCTCGCCAATGATCGTCCCCATGAAAAAGGTTACACTGTTTTTTAGTGCCAGACATCATGATGAAGCCCTGCTGCGCCTTAGACAGCTGGGTGTTTTACATATACAGGATGTTGAACACAGGGCCAGTGATGATATTCAGCAGATAGAAAACACCCTCGAAAATATAGACCGTATACTTAATCTGCCTGAACTGCAGAGAGATACCGGTCAGATACTGGAAGGCAGCCCGGAAAAGATAATTGAGAAAACCCTGGGGTTGCTGCAGCAGAAAGATTCTATCCAGAGAGAATTGAACGAATATGAGGAGATATCAGAGTGGTTTGAGCGATGGGGAGATGTCCCCTGTTCCTCTGTTCAGGCATTAAAAGAGTCCGGTGTTTTTATCAGGCTGTATCTTACAGATAAAAGCGGGTTATCCCGCATCCCTGATGAAATGCAGGTTCTGGTGGCTGGCACCTTCAATAATGTGGTGCACCTTGCATTGATCTCGCAATCAGAGGATGAACATCTTGACCTGCGTCAGGATACCATTCCTCAGATAGAACCTGATGAAGTGCGTTCAAGAATTAATTCGTTAAAAAAGGATTACGATGAGGTAACAGACAAGATTAATTCCATGTCAGCCTATCGTGATATGCTTGTTGATCATCGTATAAAACTTGAAAAGAACCTCGTTATCAGCAGGGTAAAGGCAGGCATGGGTGATGTGGACAATATCTCCTATCTGCAGGGATTTTGCCCTGATGAAGCTGTTCAATCTGTCCAGAAGGTGGCTGAGATGCACGGGTGGGGTTATCTTGTTGAAGAGCCTGATGACCCTAGCCAGGTGCCTACCTTAATTAAAAATTCAAAAATTGTTAACATGATCAGCCCCCTGTTTAAATTTATGAGCACACTTCCTGGCTATGATGAAATGGATGTCAGTATGATCTTTCTCGCCTTTTTCACCATATTCTTTGCCATCATCATCGGGGACGGCGGGTACGGATTGATCTTCATGCTCCTTACCATCTGGATGAGGATCAAGTTCAAAAAGGCAAACCGGGAATTTGTAAACCTGATGTTTCTTTTAAGCGGGACAACCCTTGTATGGGGTCTAATCACAGGTACATGGTTCGGTTCAAAGACAATCGCTGGATGGCCATTTTTACGCCAATTTGTAATCGGGAAGCTTGACAGTTTTGGAGCGGAATCAGAGTCATTTGTCATGATGCTCTCTTTTGTTATAGGTGCGGTTCATCTCAGCGTAGCGCACCTTATGGCTGCTGTAAGAAAGCATAATGCCGCATCGCTGGGAGAGATAGGCTGGGTTTGTGAACTGTGGTTTATCTTTTTTCTGGCAAAAAAACTTGTGCTTGGTGTCGATATGCCAGGCTATGCAATGACATTGCTCTGGGTGGGTCTTGCAGTTATACTTGTTTTTAGCAATTTCCAGAGGAACATTCTAAAGGGCATACTTGTTACCCTGTCAAATCTGCCTCTAAGCGTGATAGGTTCTTTTTCTGACATTGTATCCTATATCCGTCTTTTTGCCGTAGGGTTTGCAGGGTTTATTGTATCAAGCAGTTTTAATACCATGGCAGTTGGGGCAGGGATAGACAGTGTAGTAAGCGGCATTATTGCCGCCCTTATAATATTTGTTGGTCATGCGCTTAATATAGCGCTATGCACCATGTCTGTGCTCGTGCATGGTGTCCGCCTTAATATGCTGGAATTTTCAGGGCATGTCGGTGTTCAGTGGACGGGTAAGCCCTATGAACCGTTCAGGGAATAACGAAATTATATGAAATAGAGACAGGATTCATTTTTCAGTACTTATTTTGAAAGGAGACTCAACATGGTAGAAGGCTTAGGAGATATGAGCATTTCATTGGCAATTTCAGCTGTTGGTTCTGCTCTTGGTATTGGCGTCGCTGGCATGGCAGCGGTAGGTGCATGGAAGAGGGCGTATATGAATAACAAGGCAGCCCCATTTATTCTTATAGCATTTGTCGGCGCCCCGCTGTCCCAGACAATTTACGGAATGATATTGCGCAATGCTATTAAAGGGGCAAACCTTCCCCCTGAAAGTTATATTTATCAGATGCTGCTTGGCCTGTTTGCCGGTATTGCCATTGCCATGTCAGCCATTTTTCAGGGTAAGATAGGCGCCAAGGCCGCTGATGCACTTGCAGAAACCGGCAAGGGGTTCGGTAACTATATTATGACTATAGGTGTTGTTGAAACAGTTGCCCTGTTTGTAATGGTCTTTACCATGACCGCCTTGCCGAAGATGTAGTGAAGTGAAACCCTGCTTGGGCAGGGGTTCTTTATCTGACCTCATTACTAAATCCATGGATTGGCTCATCATTAATTCATGGCAATGAGGTTTAGTGAATGATTATTAAGTAACTGCATAATTCCAGTAAATTGACAGGCCTGATCTTTATATTGGGCCTGTCATCTCATTTTTACAGTATGAATGACCCCAAAATAAAGTAGATATCAATGACTTTCTGATTAATAGGCGAAAGGCCGGAATGAGGTGGTATCCCGGCCTTTCAATTAAAGGTTATTGTCTATGCTTTGGTGCCGATAAATTAATCAAGAAGTGTAAATGTGTCAATAGCTCATTGGTAAAAAAGTGTAAAATATTTGTAAAAAAATTGTAAATAAAGATTGTAAAGAGCTTATTATTCATAATAAATGCCTTAATTAAGCTATATAATTATAAAAATGATCAATTAAGGCGTGAAATCC
>CAYWRH010000175.1:0-7987 GCA_964460435.1 uncultured Desulfatiglans sp. | reverse complement strand
CCTCCGTGTTCTCCGTGACCTCCGTGGTGAATATAATAATTATTTTTTCACGAAATTCTTTTTTGGATATTTATGATGCAAAAAGAAAAAATACTGGTTGTTGATGATAACCCTGATATCCTTATGTCGGCTAGATATCTTCTGGAACGCCATTATGAGACTGTCATAACCTGTGAAAAACCTGAAGATGTGCCTGCCCTTATGAAAAAGGATAATTTCGATGTGATCCTTCTGGACATGAATTTTCATCCTGGGGAATCTGATGGAAAGACCGGGATGCAATGGCTTGAGAAAATAAAGGAAATTGATCCTGATGCTGTGATTGTAATGATCACAGCTCATGGCAGCCTTAACGCTGCTGTTGAGGCCATGAAACTCGGGGCAGCAGATTATGTGGTTAAGCCATGGGACAATCAGCGTTTGCTCTCAACCATTTCAGCAGCACTGAAATTAAGGCAGAGCCAGAATGAGGCGTCAAGGCTCAGGCAGAGTAACCGGGTTTTAAGTGAGGTAACCTCACAGCATAAACAGACCATTATCGGTAACAGCCCTGTAATGAAAAACCTTTTGTCTCTTGTACAGAGGGCAGCGCCTACTGATGCAAATGTGCTTATCCTTGGTGAAAACGGGACAGGCAAGGAGCTAATTGCCCGTGAAATACACAGGCTATCCAAACGTAATAATCAGGTCTTTATACCTGTTGACCTGGGTTCAATATCAGAGACCCTGTTTGAGTCAGAACTCTTCGGCTACAAAAAAGGGGCATTCACTGATGCAAAAGAGGATCGCATCGGATATATACAGGCCGCAAATGGCGGGAGCCTGTTTCTCGATGAGATAGGTAACATACCGCTTACCTTGCAGGTAAAATTACTCTCAGTGCTTGAAAAAAGGGAGGTCTTCCAGGTAGGTTCAAGGCAGTCTTCACCAATCGATGTGCGCATAATAGCTGCCACAAACATGCCAAAGGAAGAGTTAAGTGACCCCAAACATTTTCGTCAGGACCTGCTCTTCAGGCTCAACACAGTTGAAATTAATCTACCACCGTTGAGGTCACGCCCCGGTGACATCCCTGATATAGTAAACTATTACGTAAGTTTTTATTGCAACAAATATGCAAAGCCCATTAAACAGATCACCTCTGAAACCATGGAGCAGCTTGTGAACTACCAGTGGCCCGGCAATGTGAGGGCCTTAAGACACGCTGTTGAACGCGCAGTTATTCTTTCAAGGGAAGAATATCTAACCCCGGAAGATTTCCAGCTTGAAGATCAGCACCTGAATCCATCCATAAAGATAACTTCGAAGCAGGTATTACCTCAAAACATCGGCAAAGGGAATGTAGAATTGCCGGAAGATTCAGGTGCATCGTCAGAAAATGATCTGAATCTGGATCGTCTTGAACATAAGACCATCCTTGAGGCATTAAGGAAAAACCGCTACGTGATCAGTAATGCGGCAAAGGATCTTGGGATCACCCGCGCTGCCCTGTACCGGAGGATGGAAAAATATGGCATTTAAACATTTTGGTCTGCTGATACTCCTCAGGCTTATGGTTCTCTGCATCGGAATTTCAGGATTTTATTATGTCTACAATAATCCAAGGTATCATGTTGTAACCTTTATTGTCTTTGTAATAGTCATATGTCTTATCTATGAACTGTGGTATTTTCTTACCAGGACAAACCGCGAGGTGGCGCGTTTTTTGGCGTCAGCAAGATACACAGACTTTAACCAGAGTTTTGACTTTGAAAATGGCGGCGCAGGTTTTCAGGCCCTGGGTGATGCCTTTACCAAAATACTGGAGCGTTTTAAAAAACTGCGCATGACTCAGGAGAGAGAGCTTGGTCATCTGCGTGCCATCATAAACCACATCCCTGTCCCCCTTATGACAATTAAACAGGACGGCAGCCTTTTACTGATAAACAATGCTGCAAGGCGGTTTTTCGGAACACCTCAACCAACAAAGATATCCGATTTAAAAAAGTATGGCCCGGATTTTTATGAACAGCTCATGAGATGCAGCGCCGGTGACAAGCCTGTTGTAAAGATTTCCATTGACGGGATGGATACAAAGCTCTCTTTGGGGCTGATGGAGATAACAGGAAATGATGGAACTGAAAGGCTCTTCAGTTTAATGGATATTGGCAAGGAACTTGAGTCCACACAACTTATGGCATGGCAGGACCTGGTAAGGGTATTAACCCATGAGATCATGAATTCCATTACCCCTGTAGCTTCCCTTGCACAGACCACTGCTGACATTGCAGAAGATGTAAAAAAAGGTTTTCCAACTGATCACCCGCAAAAAGGAAACATAGATAAGATTGTTAATGCCTCAATAACCATGTCCAGAAGGGCAGGTAACCTCATGGACTTTGTGACAAACTTCAGGAAACTTACGCGGCTGCCAAAACCAAATAAACAGGTAACAAAGGTAAAGGATCTTTTTGCCCATGTGATACAGATCACAGAGGCAAACAATCTGAACAGCAGGATCAGGCTTATTACAGAGGTGAATCCTGATGGACTGGAGCTTTATATAGATCAGGAACAGATAGAACAGGCCCTTATTAACCTCTTAAAAAATGCAGAGCAGGCACTTGTGGATAAACCGGATGGGGTTATTAAACTTGTATGCAGTCTCAATCAAAGGGGAATGGTTACAATAGAGGTTACTGACAATGGCCCTGGCATTAAAGAAGATATAATAGACAAGATATTTGTTCCATATTTTACAACAAAACCTGATGGCAGCGGCATAGGGCTCTCATTAACCCGGCAGATAATGACCAATCACGGCGGGTTCATCAGTGCAGGCAATCTTGAAGAGGGCGGGGCAAGCTTTAAGCTTACGTTTTGATCCCTGGCTCCCTTGAACCCTTGAACCCGATCTTCCTACCTCATCATCCCCGGAAGCAAAAGCACAATATCAGGGAATATGGTGAGTATGATCAAACCAGCGAAAATGGCAATTAGAAATGGCACAATACCTTTGAAAATTGTATGCAGTTCTATATCCTGAGCTATGCCCTTTATCACAAACACATTAAGCCCAACAGGAGGCGTTATTGCCCCCGCCTCAAGCAGGATAACAATTATCACACCGAACCAGATGGGGTTAAATCCTGCCTTTACAACCACCGGGAAAAATATGTTTATGGTTATGATCAGAAAAGAAAGGGAGTCCATAATACTCCCGCCTACAAGGTAGATAATCATAACACATAGCAGGATAACATATGGCGAGGCATTAAGGCCACCCACCCATTCTGCAAGGGCCTGGGGCAGACCACTAATTGTAAGAAAACGGCTGAAGATCATTGCGCCTGCAACAATAAGAAGCACCATTGCAGAGGTGCGGGTGGTGTTTGCAATGGCATCTTTAAAACTTGCCCAGCTGAGGCTGCGCCTTACAAGCCCTATTATTATAGCGCCGGCAGCGCCTATGCCTGCTGCCTCAGTGGGGGTGAACCAACCCATTAAGAGCCCGCCTATCACAAGCAGAAAAAGCAGTATCATCTCGGTTGTTCCTGATAATGACCTTATCTTTTCTTTTAAACTGGTTTTTGAAGCAGGCGCACCAAGCGAGGGCTTGATAATGCACATTGTTAATATTATCCCGATAAACAGGATAGACAGGAGGAGACCGGGCAGGATACCTGCAATAAACAGTTTACCGATTGAAACCTCTGTCTGTATCCCGTACACAATAAGCACGATACTGGGCGGGATCAGTATGCCTAAAGTGCCTCCTGCTGCCACTGTGCCGGAGGCCAAGGAGAGGTCATATTTATTCTTTCTCATTTCAGGGAGGCTTACAGTACCCATTGTCGCAGCTGTTGCAGCGCTTGAACCGCATATGGCAGAAAACCCTGCGCAGGCGCCTATGGTTGCTACCGCAAGGCCCCCCGGGATAAACCCAAGCCATGCATTGGCAGTATTGTATAGCCTTTTACTTATCCCTGAGTGAAATGCTATCTCACCCATAAACACAAAAAGAGGTATGACGAGCATTGTATAAGAGCTGAACTGGGTATAAAAATTATCGCTCAGTATAAAAAGCCCGCCATCAAATGATGTAAGGCAGATGAAACCCAGAAACCCTGCTAAGATCATTGAAAAGGCTATGGGCATCCCCAGTATCATGAGAAACACCATTATCAGGATGCCCATTAGGCCGATCATCTCGCCACTCATTTTCCGCCTCCTATAACCAGTCTGATCAGGTCTGTAACAAGAACAAGGGTGAGTGAAAGGCAGCCCAGAGAGACTATAGCGGCAAAGGGCATTACCGGCATCCTTAACACCTCTGTTAATTCACCAATCTCATATTCCACTTTTGTAAAAAGAATAGACTGCCATGTGATAATTAAAAAAAGTATCACACCCAGGATATCCATGATGATGTTTATAAAGAGGCTTGCCCGCCTTGGAAGCCTGTCCAGTAACAGGGTTATATGGATATGGCCTTTAACAACCTGTGTATATGCGATCGCACAGGCAATAACAAGCACGCCCATCTGGCTTAAAATATCAACAGTACCTTTTAAAGGTGCGCCAAAAAGGCTTCGGCCTATAACGTTGATACATACTATTACCATGATCGCTACAACAGATATACCCGCAATCCAGTTAAGACAGCGGGCAATGAAATGTACTGTTTTTTCTATAAAGACCAAGATCTGTTCCTTTCATATAGGTAAAATCATTTCACTGTCCTGACCAAAGATTTTTTCAAAGAGTCGATTTGTTTACATATCATAATGAAAATAAGTCTCTGTGTACTCTGTGCCTCTAGCATAGCGGATGGTGAATCAATAATTAATACTGACCATTATACTTTTCAAGCAGCCGGTTAAATTCATCAAGCCATTCCCTTGCTGGAAGCCCCCTTGCTGTAGTACGAGTAAGCCACTCATCTGTCATAGAACTCAGCATCTTCATCATCTTTGCCTTTTCATCTGGTGAAATATCAGTCATCTTTACGCCGTTTTCAAGGGCAAATGCCAGGCCATCTTCCCCTGCCCTTTGCGCAAAGTCCCCTGCCCATTCACTATGTTCCATCCTTATATCATTTATCGCATTCTTAAGATAATCAGGCCATGTATTGAATCTCTTTTCATTTACTATAGTAAACATCACAGACGCAGGAGCTGGAAAGGGGGTAATATAATCAATTACCTCATTGAATCTGAAGGGCTTTATTATCTCAAAGGTAGTGTAATTACCTTTAATGATATTCTTCTGAAGTGCTTCATATATCTCAGACACAGGCATGAACACGGGTGATGCGCCAAGCCTTTCAAGGGCCTGAACCCCTGTGCCGGTAGACCTAATCTCTTTTCCCCTGATATCATCTATTGAATTAACAGGAAACCTTCCGAAAAATCCGCCGCCCCTTTCACCAAGACCATTACAACTGAATGATACAACCTTTACCCCTTTAAATTCAGGGGGATCAAACTTGTTGTACATGTCCCAGGCAATAAGAATTGGCACCATGGTATGCTTGTATGGGTGAGGATAATTGAGGAGCGCCATCATGGGGAACCTTTCAGGTCTGAAGGATGATGTATTCATTCCCACATCGGCAACACCCCTTAATATGCCCTCTATGGTATTTTTGCCTGTAAGAAGGGTTGCATTATAAAATGGCCTTACCTTTACTTTGTTTTGAGTGCGGGCCTCTATCATCTCGATCCATTTTTCAGTTGCCCTGCCCGGAGGCGAGGTTTGTGATGTCCAGTTGGTAAAGGTAAGTACTATTTCGGGCTTTTCTGCGAGAGAATACGCCGGATTAATTATGGACCCCAAAAACAAGAGCACAACAGGCAAGAAATGGATTTTTAACATTTTAAGTACTGATCCTCTCTGATTATGGGCAGTGGTTATATCCTAAAAAATTGCCTGAATCAACCTGCTTTAAAGGCTTTTATTTCTACTAGTGATTATATTAATTTGGTAGAAAACACATAAGGTATAGTTTACCGACGGCGTGTGGCATTAGCTTTAACTTATACAGTTAATATAAAGCTATTATAGAACCAGTTTTTTCCCTTGCTTTTTCAACATATTAACTTTATTGATAAAACATATTTTTGATACATGTAAAATGTATAGTCATATAAAATAATAAAATCTAATCCGCAGCGTTTCATATGTAAGAGAATTGAAAGGGTAATTTAAAAACCAGAGGTATATAAAAATGCTGACTAAATTGATAGTAAAGAATTTTAAGAAATTGGATCAGGCCGAAATCGAATTAGGAAATCCGGTTGTGTTTATAGGCACCAATAATTCAGGAAAAACATCAGCACTCCAGGCCCTTTCACTGTGGGGAATAGGATTAAAAAGATGGAATGAGAAACGCAAAGGTAAAACCGCACCTGAAAAACGCCCCGGGGCTACCATTAACCGTAGAGATCTGGTTGCAATTCCAGTCCCAGGCGCTGATCTTCTCTGGCGCGATCTACATGTAAGAGAAGTCAACAAAATAGACGGAAAGCAGGAAACTACAAATGTATTTATTGAAATAACTGTAGAAGGAATAACCGAAGGCAAAACATGGCAATGCGGGCTTGAGTTTTATTATGCTAATGAAGAATCTTTTTATTGCCGTCCATTGCGTGTTAATGAAGGGAATGATGTATCAGTCATGAAAATCCCCGATTTTGTTTCAGAAATAAGAATTGCCTTCCTTCCGCCAATGTCCGGGTTGGCAGCCAACGAAACCCGACTCGATGATGGAGCTATAAATGTAAGGGTTGGTGAAGGTAGAACTGCTGAAGTACTCCGAAATCTCTGTTACAAAATTTATACAGAAGACGAAGAAGGATGGAAAAGGATGACTGAACAGATAGGATCATTGTTTGGAAGTAAACTGGGTTCACCAACATATATTAGTGAGCGCGGTGAAATAACATTAAATTATAAGGAACATAACAAAGTATTTGACCTTTCATCTTCAGGGAGAGGCCTTCAGCAAACCCTTCTCCTTCTTTCATACATGTATGCAAATAAAGGTGCTGTTTTGCTACTTGATGAACCTGATGCTCATCTTGAGATCCTCAGGCAGAGACAGATTTATCAATTATTAGTTGATGTGGCAAAAGAAAATGGCAATCAGGTAATTGCAGCAAGTCATTCTGAAATTATGCTAAATGAAGCAGCTGAAAGGGATGTAGTAATTGCTTTTGTCGGAAAACCACACAGGATAAACGACAGGGGTGCTCAGGTTATAAAGTCTTTAAAAGAAATAGGTTTTGAGCATTATTACCAGGCTGAACAGACAGGTTGGGTACTTTATCTGGAAGGTTCAACAGATTTGGCAATACTTAGGGCATTTGCACAGAAGCTTGGAAATAAAGAAGCTTGTAGAATCCTTGAGAGACCTTTTGTGCATTATGTGGCAAACCAAATTGGTGAAGTAAAAAAACACTTTCATGGATTGAGGGAGGCCTACCCAGAATTGTTAGGGCTAGCCATTTTTGACAGACTTGAACCTGAAACACCAATTGATATTGAGATTCCGATTTTACAATGGAGACGAAGAGAAATAGAAAATTATCTTTGTACCAAGGAGACATTATTGAATTATGCTGAGGCATCCGCAATGAAAGATGCAGTTGGTCCGCTTTTTTCGCCAGCCGAATCGAAACGAAGAATTAAGGCGATGGAGGATGCAATATCAGAGGTTGAAAAATCTATGGAAACCCTTGATAAAGGTTCACCATGGGATGTAAATACAAAGGTCAGTGATGATTTTTTAACACCATTGTTTAAGCTCTATTTTAAAAAAATAGGTCTTTATAACCTGATGGCAAAGAAAAATTTCTATGATCTGGCATAATATGTTCCTGTGGACAAACTTGACCCTGAAATTAATTAAAAACTTGATGCAATCGTTAATACCTTCATAAAAGAAAGGCTTGTTAACCAATAAACAGATCCTTTGTGGAAAAATTCGGATCACTGGTCAGGTTTA
>CAYWRH010000174.1:0-8042 GCA_964460435.1 uncultured Desulfatiglans sp. | reverse complement strand
TTGCAGCAGGAAAACGGTCTATGGCCTCTTCAATCGTTGAAGCATTAAGCCGCGCCTGCAGGGGCAGCGGCCCATCCTGTGACATAAGCTGTGTATGGCCAACAAATATTTTTGTGCGGGTTTCATCTGCTGACCCATCCAGTTTTACCGGGGTAAGTATCCTTATTGAAGCGGTCTTGAGATCTGTTAGATTTTCTTCCCTGTAAAGATTATTTTTATCAACCTTGAAATCGATCCGGTTATTTTCCATCTGATGCTCCTGATATCTAAAGGGTTTATTAATATTCCAGTCATAAATTTAAAGGAAATCACCTATAACCTATTTAAACTATTTATGCAAACAGGGTTTTAAGGATATAGCATTGAAAATTTTATTTAATAATGATAAACATCCCCACCTGATTATAAATTAATAGTATGGGGTTATTATTCATGAAGAAACTTATTACATCCGCCTTACCCTATGTAAACAATGTGCCGCATCTAGGAAATATCATAGGATGCGTTTTATCTGCTGATGCCTATGCAAGATTTTGCCGGCTAATGGGTTATGAAACCCTTTATGTATGCGGGACAGATGAATACGGCACTGCCACCGAGACAAAGGCAAGGGAAGAGGGGCTTACTCCCCGTGAGATATGTGACAAATATCATGCGATCCATAAAGAGATATATGCAAATTTCAACATCTCCTTTGATATTTTCGGCAGGACATCGACTGAAAAACAGACAGAGATAGCGCAATCTATTTTTAAAGACCTTGAAGCAGCAGGGCTCATTTCAGAAGAGACCACAAGCAGAGTCTTTTGTGAAAAAGACAACATATTCCTTGCAGACCGGTATGTTGAAGGCATATGCCCATCCTGCGGTGAGGACGGGGCAAGAGGAGACCAGTGCGACAGTTGCGGTAAACTGCTTGAACCTGAGAATCTGAAGAATCCCCGCTGCAAGATATGCGGCTCCACACCAGTGTTAAAGGATACATCACACCTCTACCTTAGGCTGGATGCATTGCAGGAGAGGCTTAAGGCCTGGACAGATGAGGCATCAAGAAAAGGCAACTGGACAAACAATGCAATACAAACCACCCTTTCATGGTTTGAAAAGGGTTTACAGCCAAGGCCGATTACAAGGGATCTCAAATGGGGCATACCGGTACCCAGGCCGGGTTATGAGAATAAGGTATTTTATGTATGGTTTGATGCGCCCATAGGGTATATATCCATAACCGCAAATGGCCGTAATGACTGGAAGGATTGGTGGCAGAACCCTCAGAATGTCACCCTTTATCAGTTCATGGCAAAGGATAATATACCTTTTCATACGGTGATCTTCCCTGCATCGCTTATCGGCACAGGCAAAAAATGGACACTGCTTCACCACATTAACGCCATAGAGTATCTCAACTATGAAAACACCAAATTTTCAAAATCCAGAAATATCGGTGTGTTTGGAAATGATGTGAAGGAAACAGGGATACATATTGACCTGTGGCGGTTTTACCTTCTGGCAAACAGGCCGGAAAGGAATGACAGCCAGTTTACATGGGATGATTTCATAGAAAAGGTCAACTCCGAATTTATCGATAATATCGGTAATATGGTCAACCGCACCCTTGTCTATTTGAAGAAAAACTTCAATGGCGAGATAAGAGACCTTGACCTGCCAGAGTCACACAGAATTTTTATTGAAGAATGTAAAAAGGAATTTGAGCAGGTTACCGAGGCATACGAGGCTGTGAGGCTCCGTGATGCTGTTAGAAATATACTTGCCATAGGCAACAGGGGAAACAAGTTTTTCCAGGATATGCAGCCCTGGGAGCAGATCAAGACAGAACCTGAAAAGGCACATGCAACAGTCTCTGTGTTAGCCTACCTTGTAAAGAGTGTTGCAATTGCCCTTTGTCCGATCATGCCCGAAACAGCAACCGGCATCCTTGAAATCATGAATATCAGGGAATACTCATGGCAGGATATAGGTAAATTCAGCGGAATGGATGGCCATACAGTTAATCAGCCCTCTATAGTACATAAAAAACTTGATCCGAAACTTGCTGAAAAATTCAGGAAGCAGTTCAGCGGCAAACAGTCTGATTTCGGAAGGGTACATCTTAAAATCGGTAAAATAGAAGAGGTAAAAAAACATCCCAATGCTGATCAGCTTTACTGGCTTACAGTCGACCTTGGAGAAAAATCCCCTAGAAGCATAGTGGCCGGGCTTGTAAAGAGCTATTCACCTGAAGAGCTCCTTGGACGCAAGGTGATTGTACTTGCCAATCTAAAGCCGGCAAAATTAAGGGATATAAAATCAGAGGGGATGATACTTGTGTGCAAACACAGAAACAGGATGGAACTCCTTGACGGCACCCCTTTTGAACCAGGCGATACTATTACTGTTGATGGTGAAAGGGCGGATCACAGCGAGCTATCCATAGAGGAATTCAATGAGATAGATATACTTGTGAAGGATGGTTTTCTTATGTCAGGAGAGCAGAAATGCCATGTTGGCGGTATTCCTGTTGTAACCCATGAGCTCAAGACCGGAAAAGTATGTTGAGACTATAGAAAGGGAGAAGTTTATCAGGCTCTCATCCATAAGACAGCATGAATATCTTGCCCTGCTTGCGCGTAACGCCCTTGAGTCAGGTGATTTCAGGTTTTTTTTTGAAAGGTATGGTGAGATGCAGTCATGGGTTGAGCTTGATAAATACTCACCGCCAGCTTATCTAAATGAGGAGGAGGCAATCCATGAATATCTTCTCTTTCACAGCAGTTACAGCATAAACCCTGGCATCCGTAAAGAATATGGAAATAAGCCAGTTAAAGGCGAGGTTATTTCATGGGTACCCAGGTTTGATGTAACCATTGTGCTGGATCAGGTAAGGAGCCCATATAATGCAGGTTCTGTGCTGAGGCTCATTGATAATTTTGGATTCAGGAGACTGGTTCATAATGCAGAATGGCTCAGGCTTGATCACCCGCAGCTGTGCAGGGCAGCAAGGGGCGCTCAAAATTGGATACCGGTTGAACATATACCTGACCTCCCTGAATGGTTAGATAGACCGGGTATTTCAGTGATAGGCATAGAGAATTCTGATGACGCCATACCTGTGGAGGACTGGCAGCCCGTAATACCCTGTGTTCTTGTTATTGGAAATGAGGTTTACGGGATAGCTAAAAAGCTGCGTGATAAATGCAAAACCCTGGTCAAGATACCCATGTTCGGGTTTAAACAGTCAATGAATCTTCATCATGCCCTTGCCATAGCAGGATATAAAGTCACTTCCAAAACCTGATTTTAATTAAACCTGCGGGGTTAATCAGTTGCTCTCCTCAGAGACAATCTCCCACCTCTCTTCCATCTTTTTAAGCAGCATGGTTTTGCCAGATTTAACCGAGTAATTTGAGGAGCCATAATCCTGCCTGAACCTGACCTTCACCCTGTTGTCTGCATCAGGCTCAGAAACACTGATATCTGATATGCCTATCCTTATCCATTTCTTCTCTTTGTTTCTCTTTATTTTATCTGTAGCCCACCCCTTTTTATCAAGTTTCCCTGACCTGAATTCATCAGAATAAAAGGAGATATAAGAGTCCATATCCCCATCTTTTCCTGCGCTGGCTTCCCATGCATTCTTCCAGTCCTCAAGGAATACCTGAATCTCCTTTTTGATATCCCCTGCGCCAGGAATATTCCCCGAATCTTTGGTTGCAGTGGTATCCCTTACAGATGTTACTTCTCTTCCCTCTGTTTCAGGCCTGATATTACCATCAGGTGGCACAACAGTTTTCACCGCCTTTGTCTCATCCTTTTTATTAATAATTATTGGCTGTCTCACTGCTGAACCGTTTACAGATTCAGGTGAACCTGTCTCCTCCTTATTTGCAGGGTTAACATTATCAGAGGCAAGATCCTCGACAACAACAGGTTCACTTGTTCCGCTGCCGGTTTTATTATAGTTGTTATCACGATAAACAGATATATAACCGAACACAATGGCCATGATAACGAGTGAATAAATAAGATATATGGAAAAAACCTTTTTCAGCCACTTTGGCACAATTCCAAACCTGATAATACCCAGAGTAAACCCTCTGTCGCCCCCCTTTCTTCTAAACAGTTCGACAATGGTCTTGCCCATTTTTTTAGGGTTCCTGATCTTTTTTGAAAGCCATAGAATATCCCTGTTTGAGACCCTTTCAGTAAGCCTTTCTGTTGTGAGGATTATGCTGCCCTTCTTATCAAGGGGATATTTCTTGATATATATTTCAGGGTTCTCATGTATGCCGAGCCCCTTAATAAGGGCCTGAAGTGCGCGCGGATCATCGAACCTCTTTTCAGCAAAGGGATCTTCTTCCCTTAGGGTATGGTCGCGGGTGAGTTGATTAAGCTCATTATCCTGAAATGCATATATCCTTGCATCACCCAGGTGAGAAAAATACATGATCTTTTCCTGGACATAAAGAATGCAAACAGAAACAGCCATCTTCTCCTTTATCCGCAACCTCTCTTCAAAGATAACCCTGTTTGCCTCCTTAAGTGACAGATAAATTGCATCACCAGGGGAGTTATTCTCTTCAAAATATTTAAAAAAGCTCTCAAGTATCGTTTCCCGGGCAAGAGTTGCCGCCTTTTTACCAAGATAGTCCCTGCCAACACCATCAATTATGGCAAATAGATTATTATAAGAGATATAGTTATTATCTTTATTAACTGAAAGGCTGTCAGAATATGTAACAAATGAATAATCAATGTCTTTCATTGATATGACTTTCTTGCATTGAGCTTATTGTTCATAATAAGTACCGGAAATTGCGGTTTCAGCTTAAACCCATCTACAACATAGAGCATTCAGATCAAAATGTACACTCTCCATTTTTGTTTTTTTTATTTCAAGCCCCCAAAAATAAATAAACAAAATTTTTCATATACGAATAGTCAAAAGGTTGGCAGCAAATTAGCCCTGAAAGTTACCAGAAACTGTAACAGTGAGTCAAGTTTAAATGGCTTTAAAATGGGTGTTCAGCAGTTATACTTGATGAGCCAGGAAGCATTATACCCATTCCGGAGAGATTAATGTTTCCGGAATGGGTAGCAGTAAATATTATGACTTGGAGTCTACATAGATCTGATCTTTTATTGCCTCAAACTTCTTTTCACCAATACCCTTGACATTCATTATATCCTCAATCTTTGTAAACTTGCCAACATTCGTTCTGTATTCGATAATCTTCTCTGCGGTTTTATCACCTATGCCTTTCAATTGAGAAAGTTCCTGAACAGTGGCCTTATTGATGTCAATTTTGACTGTAGTGTCTCCTGCCTGGACAGCGCCAGCAATGGCAAAAGCAAATAGAAAAATTATTACAATAACCTTTCGAAAATCATAAATCTTCCTCATAAATGCCTCCTTTTGATTATAAATTGTTAAATTTACCATCCAAATACCATTATTATGGTGGTAACTGGGTAATATGATACCCTGAAGTACACCTTTATTACAATTTTAATGCCAGAATCATTACCAGGTGAGATATCAAGGAATTTTTTTAATATATGGGTTAATAATTTATGTTTTATCAACATGTTATATTTACTAAATACACAAATATTATTAATGAAGGATACCTTTAATCCCACTAAAACTGTTTTATTCTTAATATCCATATTTTAATTTGCACATTTTTTTGTGCACCCATGCACAATATCCTGTGCAATATGCCTGATGGTCACAAACCTTTTATTCACGGATCAGATTGTCTGAAAAGACACCCTGAAAAAACAGAGGAATGTTTTTTGCATAAACAACAGTAAAAAGGAGAGAGGTATGAGTAAGTCAGGAAATATACAGGGAAATGAAGAGATCATTCAGAAAATAAGGGCAATAACACCCCTGAAATTTATACGTGACGATGATCTCAAGGGGTTATTGAGGTCCAGCAGGATGATCAAATATGACCCTGGTGAAATCATTATTTCAGAAGGTGATAACAGCAGCTGGATATACTTTCTTATCACAGGTGAGGCAGGTATAAAAAAGGAAGGAGAGATAATTGGCAGTCTGAGGAGGTGCGGTGATCTTTTTGGTGAGATGGGTATAATAGACAATTCGCCCAGGTCTGCAACTATTGTCGCTCTTGCAAGCACTGTATGTCTTGCCATAGATACATCCTATGCTGAAAAATTAATGGGGCATGAAAAAAATGCCTTTAATTCGATACTATACAGGATATTTGCTGAGATCCTTGCAGACAGACTCAGAAAGATGGATGAAGAGATGTTAAGAGTAAAGAATGAAAATTACAGGCTCATAACCGAGATTGAGATGATGAAATCCGGAACAAATGTGGAGATGCTGCCCTGATATGTCACCCAATTGCAACAGATGTGAACACTACTATATAACCTGGGATCAGAAATTCCCCTATGGTTGCAGGGCTATGGGTTTTAAAAGCAAAGAGATGCCCTCTATAGCGGTATTAAACAATTCAGGCATGGACTGTCTTCAATTCAAGGAGAAAAAGATAAAGAAAAATGCAGGCAGAGGTTATACCAGGGCAAGGATTATATAAAAACAGATCACAGCCTTCAGCTTTATCTTTGAACTTTTCGCCCGCCTCTTCTGCCATTTTACCCTTGTTTTTTAGGGCCAATAGCGGTTAGATTATCATCGGTTTCACAATAAGGATAATATTTTTGTATAATTTTGACTCTGTTCATTATTACAGGAGGGGCCTATGCGCTGGCAGGGAAGACGACAAAGTTCAAATGTTGAAGACCGACGAGGTATTTCCGCAAAAAAGGGTGTAGTTGGCGGGGGACTTGGGACAATTATTATAGTCCTTGCTATCTATTTCCTCGGGGGTGACCCTTCCCAGATATTTGATACCATGCAGGTGAATCAATCCCAGACAGAATCGAGCTATTCAGGCACAGCTGAGGAGAATGAGATGGCTCAATTTGTATCTGTGGTTCTTGCGGAAACAGAGGATGTGTGGACAGATTTATTCAACAAGAGGGGATTGCCCTATGAGTATCCCTATCTGGTCCTTTTTTCAGAGGCAGTGCAATCCGCATGCGGGTATGCTGGCTCATCCACAGGCCCCTTCTATTGCCCTGGTGATCACAAGGTCTATATTGATCTGAGCTTCTTTCAGGAACTTCAGGAGCGATTTCAGGCACCGGGTGATTTTGCTACAGCTTATGTGGTTGCCCATGAGATAGGGCATCATGTACAGACCCTTATTGGGACAATGGATAAGATGCATTCTCTCAGGTCACGTCTCAGTGAAAGGGAATACAACAGGTATCTTATAAGGCTTGAGCTGCAGGCTGATTATTTTGCCGGGGTGTGGGCTCATTATGCAGCAAGGGCAAATATCCTCGAAGAGGGGGATATTGAAGAGGCGCTTAATGCTGCAAGCGCTGTTGGTGATGACCGCATCCAGAAGGCGGCGAGGGGATATGTTGTCCCGGACAGCTTTACACATGGCACTTCTGAACAGAGGATGAGATGGTTTTACAAGGGATTCAAATCGGGTAATCTTGAGGATGGGGACACTTTTAGCGACAAAAGCTTATAGATATGGATGATACTGAAACAGATGTTTTAGCAGGGGCGGCATTTTGTCCATGTTCTCATATGATGGCTAATCAGGGAAGAATAATTATTCGCCCATACATGTGGTTTTAAACCACGAATCTGTAGAGGAGTATCAAACATCGTAGAAGCATAGTTCCTCTGCCATATTTTCTCATTATCATGGTCACCGTGGGAATGTTTTGATTTGACGCCCCGTGTCTTATCACCAAAAATGATGACAACTGTTAATAAAATACTATCTGATTTATTTTCAATCACCCCATAGAATTTAAGGCATTAAAAAGATTAATCTTCAACTGCCTTGATATTACTGCATCCTAGAAGTATATTCATTATTGATGGACATTTATGCTTTTATGCTATTCAATTATTAATAAGTTCAAAATGATTTTTTCTTGCCTGTTTTTCTACCCTCATCTATGATCGGCTGATCGCGGGC
>CAYWRH010000173.1:0-8071 GCA_964460435.1 uncultured Desulfatiglans sp. | reverse complement strand
TTTTGCCAACTGGAAATGGGGGTATTTTACCAGAAAAGGGGTTTTAAACAATGTTCCACGTGGAACATTGTCGCCTTACCTTTTGGGTTTGTTTCACGTGAAACATTATTGTAAACGCCTAATTGAGGGGCTTCAGATAGAATTATTGACCTGTTAGGGAGATGAAATATCTATACAAAATTTTTGCAGTGTGTTATCAGCTTACCTTCCATTGAATTTTATGGTAATTCATCGGGCAGGGTTTCTGCATATATAGGTTTAAACAGGGGTTGATGAATGCATGCTTGGGTAGCGGTGGTTGTTCTCTGGTATTAATCATGCTGATATTGTTCAGTGTTTGAAAGATAATGGCAAAACAGGGAGAAAAATAGTTCATGGGTTGTGTAATTACCATTTCAAATCAAAAGGGTGGGGTTGGAAAGACAACAACCGCTGTAAATCTTTCCGCTTCAATAGCTCAGACAGGTAAAAGGGTGCTTATTATTGACTCTGATCCCCAGGGGAATGCCACTACAGGGTTGGGATTTAGCAAGTCTTCCCTGAAGGCCGGGCTATATGATTTTATGCTGGGCTCTGCGGGGGTTGATGTATCTGCTGTAGAGACAGAGATGCCCGGTATGTCCCTTATGGGGGCAACAAAAGAGCTGATAGGCGCAGAGGTAGAGATGTATCTTGAGGATAACAGGGAGTATCTGCTCAAGAAGAGGCTTAATGCAGTTAAGGATCAGTATGATTTCATTATAATTGACTGCCCGCCATCACTTGGTTTTCTCACGATAAATGCTATAACTGCCTCTGATTTTGTGCTTGTCCCTCTCCAGTGTGAATATTATGCCCTGGAGGGGCTGAGTCAACTGCTGGACACCCTGAAGGCGGTAAAAAAGAGCCTGAATCCGGAGTTAAAGATAGTTGGCATACTTCTCACCATGTATGATGCAAGGAATAACCTGTCTGCGCAGGTGCAAGAGGAGGTAAGGGGACATTTCAAGGGCACTGTCTTTGATACGGTGATCCCAAGAAATGTGCGCCTCAGTGAGGCGCCCAGTTATGGTAAGCCCATCATTATTTATGATGCTCAGTCACGGGGGGCAAGGAGTTATCTTGAACTGGCAAAGGAAGTAATAAAAAGGGGAGAAAAAAATGATTAAGAGAAAGGCCTTGGGAAGAGGTTTATCTGCATTGATACCGGATGCAGAAGATACAGAAAGGGAGGCCCCTAAAACCGGGGAATATTTCCAGTGTCCTGTTGATGCTATTGAGCCCAATCCTATGCAGCCAAGACAGAACTTTGATGATGCTGCAATTGAGGAATTGGCAGGGTCAATCAGGGAAAAGGGTATTATCACCCCTATACTTGTAAGCAAAAACCGTAATGGATACCAGCTTATAGCCGGTGAAAGACGATGGCGGGCTGCCCAAAGGGCAGGCCTGGAAACGGTTCCAGTTGTTGTGAAAGAGACAACCCCCATAGAGTCTCTTGAGCTTGCCCTTATAGAGAATATCCACAGAAGGGACCTTAACCCTATTGAAGAGGCCCAGGCATATCAAAGATGGCTTGAGAATTCAAATACAACACAGGAGACACTTGCCCAGAGGGTCGGTAAGGACAGGTCAACCATAACGAATCTGTTAAGGCTGCTCACTCTGCCGCTGGATGTTCAGAAAGATGTGATAGATGGCAACCTAACTATGGGCCATGCCCGCGTGCTTGCCGGGTTAAAGACACCCGGTGAACAGAAGAGTTACAGGGATATCATAATAAAGGGGGGGCTTTCAGTAAGACAGACAGAGAACCTTATAAAAAAGGCCGCAGCAAAAAAGCCGGTGAAAAAGGAGAAGAGCGAAGATGAATACTATATAGATACACTGGCTGACGGTTTAAAAAGGGCGCTGGGCACAAAGGTAGAGATCAAGAGGCAGGGCAAAAAGGGGCAGATCAATATATTTTTTTATTCTGATGAGGAGCTTGAAAGGCTGCTGGAGCACCTTTCATGATCTATTTCGCCACCTCCTTTCAGACCCTGCGATAATCCTGATGATATTTTCGCTGTGTGCCACAAGGATTAAAAAGGCGGTAAGCATCGCAATAGCAATGTAATAGCCAGGCTTATCCATAATGGCCAATATAACAGGCATAAAACATGCCCCGGCTATTGATCCAAGCGATATGTAATTGAATAGATAAACAGTTATTAGAAAGATACTGAAGGACAATATTGCTGATAGAGGCGAAAGAGCCAGGAATATACCAAATGCGGTGGAAACACCCTTGCCGCCCTTGAACCTTAAAAAGGGGGAATAGATATGCCCCAAAATAAGAGCAAGGGAGAGGAGGGTCAAAAAGAGGCTGTGGTATTGTATTGTGATCTTCATTCCTATGATCAGGGGAAAAAACCCCTTTGATATATCAAGTATAAAGGTTATGAGCCCCCACCGGAATCCGATCTCCCGGGCGACATTTGCGGCCCCGATATTGCCGCTTCCCCTCCGGGTTATGTCTACTCCTGCGGCTAAACGTCCTATAATGAACCCAAATGGTATTGCCCCAATAAAAAAGGATAACAGGATTATAAGAGTAAATAGGATGGACATATTATTCCCTTGCATTGTATAGTATATTTAAGAGTGATATCTTATCCAGTTTAGTCGTTATATGCAATGTATTTATAACTTGTATTAACAATGGTATTTAATTATTATCAATGTTAATTAATGAAGAGGTGATAAAATGAATAAAAAATGCATTAAAGATGTGGATATTAAGAATAAAAAGGTATTGATAAGGGTAGATTTTAATGTTCCTCTGGATGATGATTTGAATATTACAGATGACAACCGGATAATAGAATCTCTCCCTACCATTGAATATGCCATAAAAAATGGTTCAAAGGTCATATTGATGAGCCATCTCGGAAGGCCAAAAGGCGAGGTCAATGAAAAGATGCGCCTTACACCGGTTGCCCGAAGGCTCAGTGAACTTTTAAAGAGGCCGGTTAAAAAGCCGGATAATTGTATGCGGCTTGAAGTCGTTGATATTGTTAATAAAATGCAGGCAGGGGATGTTGTCCTCCTTGAAAACTTAAGGTTTCATAAGGAAGAGGAAAAGAATGATCCTGGCTTTGCAAAGGAGCTTTCCAGACTTGGTGACATATTTGTAAATGATGCATTTGGCACCTGCCACAGGGCGCATGCCTCAACAGAAGGCATTACACACTATCTTGAATCAGTATCAGGGTTTCTTGTTAAAAAGGAGATAGAGTATTTTGAAAAGGTAACAAGCTCTCCTGAAAGGCCATTTGTACTTATCCTTGGGGGCGCCAAGGTATCAGACAAGATACCCCTAATAGATAATATGCTCAAAAAGGTGGATGTAATTCTGATCGGCGGTGCAATGGCCTACACCTTCCTGTATGCAAAGGGGGTAAAGATAGGCTCATCAAGATATGAACCAGAGGTACTGGATCTGGCGAAAACCATTCTTGATAAGGCAAATAAGGTGGAGCTTATATTGCCTAAAGATCATATCGCCTGTGACAGCTTTGATAATCCAAAAAGTGTAATAACAACACTTGATGAGAACATTAAGGATGGTTATCTGGGTATTGATATTGGCCCCAAAACCATTGAGTTGTTCCTTTCTAAAATAGGGAAGGCAGGAACGATTCTGTGGAACGGTCCGATGGGTGTGTTTGAGAGGGATGAGTTTGCAGAGGGCACAAAAAGGATAGCACTTGGAATAGCTGATTCTTCTGCCATATCAGTTGTAGGCGGCGGGGACAGCGCTGCCGCAGCAAAAAAATTCGGCGTTGAAGAGAGGCTCTCCCATGTATCAACAGGAGGTGGCGCCTCTCTTGAATATCTAGAGGGCAAAATATTGCCCGGCATAGCCGCATTAGCAGACAAATAAACCATATCAAACCAGGAGACCCCGTAGCCTATCCCTATGGGGTTTCTTTTATTTCCAGTCTCCCTCATATGCTAATAAAAGTATGTTAAAACTATTGTTAAACCACGATTGATGTGTTATGTCTAACATGAAATAATGTAGTAACTTATTAATAACCTATGTTTGATACGGTCTAGCCGGATAACAATTTTAGGCGGTAATATATTGTTTTTTAAGGTGATTACAACTGAAGAGGCACTGGATATAGTAAGGAGTTTTGGTCCGGTTGAAGAGGTGACTGTTCCTTTAAATGATGCAAACGGTCTTTACTTAAGCAGGGATATCATTTCTCCTGAAGATCTGCCCGGGTTTTATAGAACATCAGTGGATGGGTATGCGGTTAAGGCTCAGGACACCTTTGGTGCGACAGAGAGTCTGCCTGCCTTCCTTGAAATAGCCGGAGAGGTTTTAATGGGCGATGCGCCCGACATAACTCTTTCACGCGGAAAGGCAATAAAAATCTCCACAGGAGGCATGCTGCCATCAGGTGCGGATGGCGTAGTAATGCTTGAATACTGTCATAATCTTGATAACAGCACTATAGAGGTAAGCCGTGCCATATCCCCCCTTGAAAATGTAATATCTCCGGGTGATGATATTAAAAAAGGTGCGATAGCATTTCATGCCAGAAGAAAAATGAGGCCGCAGGATATAGGGCTTCTTGCTGGTCTGGGCATAAAGGATGTTCCTGTATTCAGGCGGCCAAGGGTTGCTATTATCTCTACAGGAGATGAAGTTATCCCCATTGAAAAGGAACCTGGGCCGGGCAGGGTAAGAGATATAAACAGCTACACCCTTAATGCATTCTGCAGGGAACAGGGGGCAGAGCCAGTTATTCTGGGCCTATGCCGCGACAATTTTAATGATCTCAAAATACTAGTGGAAAAAGGGCTTTCCTGTGCGGACACACTCTTTATATCAGGCGGAAGCTCTGTGGGCGCAAGGGATATGACTCTCAAGGTGCTTGGCTCTTTTGATCATATGGAAATCCTTGCTCACGGCATATCAATAAGCCCTGGCAAGCCTACGATAATAGCAAAGGTTGGTAACCGTGCAGTGTTCGGTCTTCCCGGCCATGTTGCCTCTGCAATGGTTGTGGCAGAGGTTTTTTTAAAGGAATTTATCAGAAGGCTTTCAGGAGGCAGCAGAGATGATACGGTTTTAAACAGAAGCATCAGAGCCTTTTTAAGCAGGAACATAGAATCAAAAAGCGGCAGGGATGACTTTATAAGGGTCAGGATTGAAAATGATAATGGCAGGCCTTTGGCAGTCCCGGTTTTCGGTAAATCAGGCCTGATATCCACGCTGGTTAATGCCCACGGGCTGATCAGGATAGACAGAAACTCTGAAGGGGCCTATCAGGGCCAGGTTGTTGATGTTATGCTTTTCAACAACTGAACGGATGGTTTTAATAGTTAGATATTTATATGTGTTTCACAGTTGTTTAAGGATTCTCCGGAGTATTACATGAAGCGGAATGTATACCTTGATCTAAAGACATTAAAGGATGCAAGGGCGATATTTTTTAAAAGATGGGAAGGCAGGAAGACCCTGCCTGAGATTATTGATGTTGATCACTCACTTGGCCGCATAACCGCTGAGCCTGTTTATGCGAGGCTTTCAGCCCCATCATATCATGCGGCAGCAATGGATGGTATTGCTGTAAGGGCAGAAGATACCTATGGCACCACAGAAAAAGAACCAAAAAGACTCAAGGCTGGAAAGGATGCGGTCTGGATCAATACCGGCCAGGCGCTGCCTGGAGGTTACAATGCTGTAATAATGGTGGAAAAGCTGCACCAGGCAGATGAAGAGACAATTGAGATCATGTCTCCTGCATACCCCTGGCAGAATGTTCGCAAGGTAGGGGAAGACATTGTAAAAACCCAGCTCCTCTTGCCACAGAACCACATGATAAGACCATATGACATGGGTGCCCTTATTTCCGCTGGTATCATTCGCATACCTGTAAGAAGAAGACCGGTAGTAACCATAATCCCCACAGGAACCGAGCTTGTAAGCCTCAGGGATATAGGGGAGACAGACTTTATTCCCGAGGGGCAGATAATAGAGTCCAACTCGGTTACTCTTTCTGGTCTTGTTACAGAAAGCCACGGTATACCTGTTGTAAAGGGGATCATCCCTGACAATATCGAGTCCATACGTAATGCGCTTATTAATGCCTCAGAATCAGAGGCGGATGTGATCATAATTAATGCCGGTTCATCGGCAGGCAGCAAGGATTATACCGCTGGGATCATAGCAGAGCTGGGAAGGGTGCTTGTGCACGGTGTGGCCATGATGCCGGGTAAACCCACGATCTTGGGTGAAATCAATGACAAGCCTGTTATAGGGAACCCAGGATACACTGTATCAGCGGTTCTCTCCTTTGAGCAGTTTGTAAAACCCCTTTTATACAGCATGCAGGATGTTAGACTGAATAATAGAAAGGTCATAAGAGTGCAGCCGTCGCGCAATATCCCGTCAAAGCTTGGTACAGAGGAGTTTTTAAGGGTCAACATAGGCAATGTTGGCGGCAAGATGGTTGCAACACCCCTTCCGAGAGCAGCGGGGTCAGTAACCACACTTACAAGGGCAGAGGGTATTATAAGGATACCGGCCCTGACAGAAGGGATTTCCCAGGAAGAGCTGGTTGAGGCAGAGCTTTTGGTTGATGATGATGAGCTGAAAAACACTATTGTCATTATAGGGAGCCATGACATAACCCTTGATATTATCTCCGATGAGATAAGAAGGGGGGGAAAGGATATAAGGGTTTCATCCGGCAATGTGGGAAGCCTTGGTGGTCTCATGGCAATAAAAAAAGGGGTGTCCCACCTGGGCGGTGCCCATCTTCTTGATGAGGAGACCGGAGAGTATAACCTTTCATATATCAGGAAATATTTAAAGGGTATAAAAGTGAGTGTCTTTCATCTTGTCATGAGGGACCAGGGGCTGATAGTCCGCAAGGGTAATCCAAAGGGTATAAAAGGGATAAATGACCTTTTAAGGGATGATGTCTTCTTTGTGAACAGGCAGGCAGGTTCAGGCACCCGTATACTTTTTGATTATAAGCTTAAACAGTCAGGGTATGCACATTCACAGATAAAGGGATATGACCATGAGGAGTATACCCATATGGCTGTTGCTGTGGATGTTTTAAGCGGTGCTGCTGACTGTGGCATGGGCATATATGCAGCGGCAAATGCACTGAACCTGGAGTTTATACCTGTCGTGCGTGAACAGTATGACCTTATAATCCCATCCGAGCACCTCAAGAATCCAAATATTACGGAGCTTATAAAAACAATAGGATCTGATAGTTTTAAAAAAAGGGTAACAGGGCTTGGCGGATATGACACCTCAAAAAGCGGGGAGCTCTGGGTCGAGCTGGAGTAATTATTATTTGAGTTTTTATGTTAAACATAATATAAGGGCTCAGAATACAAGGAGATATAATGGTGGAACTAAAACTACTCTCAAAGCAATGGGTTGTTGACGAAAACAATAACATCATTATTGGTGAAGGGCGAAAGAAGATACTTGAGACAATCGAAAAGACAGGGTCTCTTAATCAGACTGCAAAGGTGATGAAGATGTCCTACAAGGGGGTCTGGAGCAAGATAAAGACTACAGAAGGGTATCTTAAGGCGCGCATTGTGGATACTGACAGAAAGATGGGCTCCAGGCTTACCGAAGAGGGTAAGGAGCTTCTAAAAAAATACAACCAGCTCAAGAAAGAATGTCTTGATGCTGATGACCGGATTTTCAGAGAAATATTTGAAAAGAAGAAAGAATGAGGAGCTAATAACACTTACTTCCTTTATAAGACACACTGTCAGAGTAAAAATGAAAAAACCCTTTTTACTTTTCATCTTCTTCTCGCTGTTTTTCTGTTGCAATATCTATGCAGATGATTTTTGGGTTAATAATGACATATCTGAACTATTTCCTGAGCCAATTGGATTACCACAAAGGGCAATAAGATTTGAACCAGACCCTGATGACCTTGATAATGACGGTCTTAAAAATGCAGAAGAAGAGAGATATAGCACAAGCCCTTCTGACCAAAATGATGTGCCTGCAAATATATCAAAAGGCAGTTATTATGAATATGATGAACTG
>CAYWRH010000172.1:0-8171 GCA_964460435.1 uncultured Desulfatiglans sp. | reverse complement strand
ACTATATATATCCTGAGGTCGTTTTATAAAAAAATAGTCATTATGGGAAAAAATAATACAAATACTTTAAGAAAGCTAAAATACTGCTACCAGCTTCTTTAATCTTTTAACCCAAATTATGCATTAGGACGTTTGTTTTAAAGTACTTTGGTCTAGTGCATAATCTGGGCCAAAAACAAAGACAATTAATTTTTCATAAGATATATTGTAGTCATTGTTCTATCTGTAAGTGCTGCTGGGACAGGATCGACATTGACATATACTGTCATATCACCTGTTATTGCACTAAGACAAATTGCCAGTTTTTTATTTGTTTGAGCGTCGGCTGTAATCAGAAATGTCTTATTGGTAAAAGCTGGCGTAGCAGCAGTATCTGTTAAATAAACCTTAATCGTACCATCAGTTAATGGGGCTAACTGGTCAATAGTGCAGTAATACCATGCTTTAGCACCATATGAAGGTAACACAAAAATACACATAAGAATAGCTGTTGTAATAATACCTAAAATAATATTCTTTTTACTCATAATTAATCATCTCCTTTTTATAAATTTGTTTATTGCAAAGCTCTAAATAATTATATTTTTCCTAAACC
This sequence comes from uncultured Desulfatiglans sp., assembly GCA_964460435.1. Lineage (GTDB taxonomy): Bacteria > Desulfobacterota > DSM-4660 > Desulfatiglandales > HGW-15 > JAAZBV01. The sequence goes on along the minus strand of CAYWRH010000172.1, from coordinate 7,576 downwards.
ATATCACCCTTTAAAAAATTAGAAATCGTTTTTTTTATAAATACTATCAAAAACATAAATAAAATAAACATATCACTTATTAAAATTATTTAATCCTATCACCTCTAGCTACCTCTTCCGGAGTCATTGCCTCCTCAAGGACATCAACCGATCTTTGATCTATTTCCCTTTCAATCTTTTCACTTGATGTATCCTTTTTTTCCACGGGGAGATCAGAAGTAATTGTATCGCCTCTTGCTATATCCTCTGGAGTCATTGCTTCTTGAAGTTCGTCAATAAGTTTGGAGTCCTTTTCCTTTGTAATAGTTTTACTCGAGTAATTAGTATCGGATTCCTGTGGTACATTATCCATTGCTAGCATAGACTCTATCTTTTTAGCCTGAAATTGTGTATTGTCTTCATTTATTTTTACCGATAAGATTTCATTTGATGTCTGGTATATCTGTATTATAATTTTCTTTTTATCATTTAATCTCTCAATGGGAGTATCTGGCTTAACTAATCCCCAGATGATCTTTTTTAAGCTATCATCCAAGGTCATACCCTGAATATCTACTGTTATCGGTTTGCTTTTCCACCCCTCTGTAATCTCAATATTATATCCTGTTGCCTTTGATATTTTATTAAGGACCATTTTTAAGGGTTCATTTTTTGCGGTAACTGTAACAACAGGCTCTTTTGAGCTGTTAACAGCGGCAAAACTGGGGTTTATTATGAAAAAAGATATAGATAGCAAAGGGAGAATGAAAAGCAGGCCACCCCTCTTGTGTTTTTTAAATTTCGAAAAATTATCTGTGAAAAATAAAGGCATCTGGTGCTCTTTAGTATGTTGTTACTAATAATGGATAACTTTACTGTATAAAAATTATCTTTTCAAGGTATTTTTTCGGTTTTATTGGTTAACTACTTTAAACATTTTTAACCGCGAAACACGCGAAAAGCGCGAAAGTTTATTTATTTTATTGATGATGGGTAATGGGTTATGGGTAAATGGGTAATTGGTAAATGAGATATAAAGGGAACAATTAATTTATTTAACCTAATTCACCAATTTCAATCCGGCTACTCTACTAAAATGTTTTTCGTTATTTGTTACAAAAATTAATTCATGTTCAATAGCACAGGCAGCTATAAAAAGATCGGCATCATCAATAATTTTTCCATCTTTACCAAGTTTGGCCTTTAAACCTCCAAAAAGCCTGCACACTTCATCGCTGGAATCAATAATATTGATTCTTTCCAGCATTTTTTGAATTGCTTCCAGGTTTTCTTTTTGCCTTTCTGATTTATACGCACCATAATAAAGCTCACTCAAATTAATGAAAGAAATTGACAGGTTATCAAGACCGACAGACAAGGCATTATTTTCAATTTTTTCATTACCTTTAAGCCAGTAAACACATATATTTGTATCAAGTAAATAGCTCATAGATCAATATTTCTATTACCAAATCCTGTCCTGGCTGATCTAATATCATCAATTATCTCATCAGCATCTCTTTTATCCTTCCATATTCCACAGAGCCCACTACCGGTCACTTGCAGAATCTTTGAGTTATTTGAAATGTCTTTTTTTACCTTAAGAGTTCGAAGCATCTGGATCACCCTGTATTGTGAAATTTTTGGGATGCCCCTTATCTCTTTTATCAGCATTTCTTCATATTTATTTTCGATACGCATTGGACCCTCTTCTTTATAGACCCTATTATTTGCTATTTTATATGATTTTACCCTTTGAAAAGTAGCGATGTAAAGCTTTAAAACTAGGAAACTTGTGAACCGGTCGAGTGATTATCCTGTTCACTGGCTGAAACCATTTTTAACCGCGAAATACGCGAAAAGCGCGAAAGGTTGTTAATTGGGTAATGGGTAATGGGGTTATAGGTTATGGGTTACCCCAGTTTTCTATCATCAGCCCACGCACCCTTTCAAATTCTTTTGTGTTGTTTGTGACAAGAATTAATCCAGCAGACCTTGCATGACCGGCAATCATCATATCATATGGCCCTATGGGTTTCCCTGTTTTATATAATTCAGCCCTTATCTGGCCATAATGATATGCCGCTTTTATATCGAATGGCAGGATTTCCAGCCTGGCAGTAAAAGCGGAAATATCCGCAAGATTTCGTTCAACCTGCTGTGAATATTCTGCCCCGAAAACCAGCTCACCCAGGGTTACAGATGAAACAGCCATTTGCCCATGATATTTATTGAACTGTTTTCTCACATCCTCCGGACGATTTTTAATAGTATAAATAACTATGTTTGTGTCAAGCAGATATCTGATCATTAAAGGTTATCCCTGAATTGATCTTCAGGCTGTTTTCTATCTGACATAAAATCCTCAGACACCCCTTCACTCTCAAACCAGTCATCCCATGACTGCCCTGCAGGCAGTAATATACGCTTGTTACCTATAGCTGTAATTTCAATTTCACTCACCGATTCCGGATAGGCAATCTCTTTGGGTATCCTGACAGCCTGACTGCGATTACTCTTAAATATCTTTGTTTGAATGGATGCCATATTCCACCTTTATTTTTTACTAATATAAACCCATTCCAGGGATATGTCAACGGGATATACAATAACCGGTTCACTGCTTAAGACATTTTAACCACGAAACACACAAAAAACGCGAAAGTTTGGTTATGGATTAATTACTTAAAACCATTTTTAACCGCGAAATGCGCGAAAGACACAAAAGGTTGTTAATTGGGTAATGGGTAATGGGTAATGGGTAATGGGTTATGGGTAATGGGTTATGGGTAATGGGGTTACTGGTATTCCCTTTTAAATGGATTCAGACGTGATATACCCCTTTTTATCTCCAGCCATTTAGGCGCTGATTCAGGGTCATTATCCAGCCTTTTAGTAAACTCCATAAAAAAAATGATGAATATACCAAGGAACAGGCTCACTACAAATCCCAGGATTACATTGAGTTTTAGCTTTGGTTTTACCGCCTTTTGCGGTGGTTCGGCAATCTCCAGCGTGTTAATAGTAGGCATGTCCTTTGCCTCATCCAGCTTTGCTTGTTCAAGCTGGGTGGTGAGCATGGTTATTACACCTGTTTTGGCCTTTACCTTGAGAAGGAGCTTGCTTTCATCATAATTAAGGGCAGGTATGCTGGTAAGAGGTATGTAGAACTCCACCTTACCGTTTTCAAGTTCTATAGGGACGCTGGCTTCCTGAGAGTTAGTCAGTCTGGTAATATTTTTGTTTATTGCATTTATCTGGGCATCCAGCTGTTCGAGTTCGATATGAGGCCCCTTGTAGAATCTCTCTTTTGCAGCCTTTGCAACCTCAAGGGCAACCCTCTGGCTTTCCATCTCCGCAAGGACCTCAAGTGTCGCCTCTGTCTGTTTGCTTATTGATATCGCCCTGTTTTTTTCCTGGAATGCACGCAGCTCCTTCTGTGCAATGTCAAGTTCATCCTCTGCCACCTTTAACCGGTTCTCTATATATTCTTTCAATCGCCTGGCAGAGGTATATGAATTGGTAAGATTATAATTATCCAGCGCTTTTACATATGAATTTGCTATGTCTGCTACAAAAATGGGATCAGGTGATTGCATTGATATGGATATCGATGGATCATCCTTTGATTTTGATACATTGATTTTTTCCGCAATAGATTTTGCTGTCTTAAGTTTATCCGCATTCTTCATGCCATTTAACATGTAATAATCGTACCGGTTGAGAACCTCCATTGCCAGTTCATTGCTTTTTAAAACCGCCTCAAAGACAGCAGATGGCGTTCCACTTGAACCGCCAAGTCCTGAAACACCGAACTGTTCAAGAAAGGCCGCCTTGAGTTCAATCCCTGACCCTCCACCCTCTTGAGCCTCAGGGAGAATGACAGTCTTGGCCTCATACACCTTTTCTGAAAAAAAACTGATAATGCCTGTCAGGATTGTAATAATAAGGCAAAATTTGATCAGGAATTTACGCCTGTTATACACAGGGTATATAAGATCAATGAGGTTTATCTCATCATCTTCATAACACATGTCGGGTGATAGCTGATTGGGTTTTTCTGGTGTTTGGGTCATGGGGGATACCTGGGTAAAAGGTTATGGGTAATGGGTAATAGGTTATAGGTTATGGGTTATAGGTTATGGGCTATAGGAGAATATTAAAAATCCTTTGATCTTGCTTTGATTAAGCTGCCAAGCATTTTCCCTATATTTGATGTTTGATGAAGCAACTCTTCAAGCATTTCATGGTTCAGATATCCAATTTCAAGGGCTATTTCAAGCTGTGTTTCCAGTTCTGCCAATGAGCCCTTTGCTATGTAAAGGAATCTTATTGAATCCCTATTTGATCCCCGTTCATCACCCTCAGCAATATTACTTGGAACACTTACTGCTGCTCTTCTTATTTGATCCTGTAAACCATAGTCCTTTGAAAAGTTTCCTTTCTGGGTAATATTATATATCAAAACTGCAAGTTTTTTACTTTCTTGCCATACATTTAGTTCTCTGAAGCCAGGCATATAAAATAATGGGTTATAGGTTATGGGGTATAGGTAATGGGTTATGGGTTTTGGGTGATGGGAAGGGGGTAATAGGTTATAAAGTTTTTAGTTTTTCTCTTCCCTATGACCGGGAACCTCTCAGCCCTTACATAGTTTTTTATTTCTATCCCCGTTATATTTGTTTTAGGAAGGCCGTAACCCCTGTTAATCCAATCAGGATCATCCGTATCAAATGCCATAAACAGCCCCTTTGACCCTGCGGAATACACCAGGTCGTTTCCATCATCGAGATTTTTTATCTTTATATCAAACACCCTGAAATCATCAGGCAGTCCGTCATCTGTTTTATCCCAGTCATCTCCACCATCATCTGACATATAGATACCATCCGATGTACCGGCATAGATTCTTTCTTGTCTTTTTTTATTAATCGCAATTGAGTAAACAAGCGTATCACCTGGTATCCCATCATCCCATGCTTCCCAGGTTTTTCCATTATCTTTGCTCATATAAAGAGAGGGTGATGAAGTAAAAAACCCCTTTTCATCAAGATAGCCGCCAGCGCCCGCATAAATAATCTCTCCCTTCGGGGTGGTTGCTAGTGAAATGATGTTTTTATTCTTTATTCCCTCTGATGAAGATTCCCACATCTTTTTTGTATTATCCCAACGGAATACATCCTTTACAGTTCCGGCAAACAGACCATTGCTACAGGTGATTATTGCATTCACATTCCTGTAAGTGAGACCTGCATTAAGATACCTCTTTTCGTCAGCGCCAACCTTTGAAACCCCTTCATCAAATACCCCGGCTATGGTTGCAGGCTTTCCATCATCCATATTTTTAACAAATGCGACACTCCTTACATTCTTCCCTTTATACTGCTCAATTTTTTGGATAACCTCATTTTTCAGGTCAATAGAAAAGAGCCCCGCCCCTGTTGTTGCCACATAGAGCATATCATTTTCAGAATCAAGAAAGAGCCTCTTGAAATAGAGATAAACATCCTCCTGATTCATCTTCATGGGGTACCAGCTATCGCCACCATTATCACTTTTATAGATACCTTCACCGTATGTTGCTGCATAGCAGGTGACATTAGTATCGGATGTAGTAATTTCAGCATCCTGGCAGGCAGATAATACAAGTAGAAGTGCAGGGAAAAGACATAATATCGTACTTGCGAATTTTATTTTTTGCATAGTATTTTCATTAACAGGTTAACGTTTATTTCCGGCTCAATATTAAATATTTGTAAAACAATAATTTTCTAACAAGTACTTATGAGTTCCCATTCAGCATTAAGATTATGGTTCGTTATCATACCCTGTAATTTTTTAAAATCAATTATATCACTCGATATTTCCAGGATATTTTTTATATCTGTCAGGTGTTTATCTGATTTACCCTCTTTATAATATTCAAGCTTTCTCAGGATCACATATTCCGGTGGTGCAACCCATATATCACAATTACCAAGTTTATATCTCTTTCTATTTTCAATGGCCCACTTATGCAGGGTATCTTTACCCGAAAGATATATATCTGCCTTAAATCCTGATTCATGGTGAATGAGATTAAAGTGCCCTCGAAATGGTCGCCTTATTTCAAGTGTTATAACTTCAAGGGGAGGACAATAAAATTTATCATCCGGGAATGCATTAATAATTTTTTGAGCATCCTTAATATCAAGCTCAATTACAAGGTCAATATCATGGGTAAGGCGAGGTTCCCCGTAAATAATACTTGCGACTGAGCCTGTTACAATGTATGTAATATTATTTTCTTCCAGAAGAGAAAGAAAAATCAAAAATAGGTTATGTTCTAGCATAAAAGAATATTTCCTTAACCTTATTATTAATCTCTTCCTCTGTTAGATTCGGGTATTGTGTTCTCAATCCCGATTTCTTTAATTCCCAGGCTGAAAAATAGAGGCTTAATGAGGCGTTGAGCTTCTGTTCGGGTGTCATTTTTTTAAATATTTTTCTTTGTTCTGGATGCATGCCCCGGATACACCTCCGGCCTTTGAGTTACAGGATGTGATTCAAGGTTCAAGGTTCAAGGTTCAAGGTTCAAGATTGAAACCCAAGTCGTAATGCCAGAAGAGTTCTAACTTCCGTCTTCTGACTTCCGTCTTCTGACTTCTGTCTACGCTCTGCTCTATGCTCTATGCTCTATGCGCTATGCACTCCGCTCTTCCCTCTTCACCTTTTGCGGTTCACATCTAAAGCAGATTCATGACCTGCGCTTCAGGTATCTCCAAATCCCTTCTTACCCTTTTTTCAGCATTCGGTTTTTCATCAAACAAAAGAGCAATATCAAATCTATCTTTTTCCAGTGAACCAGCTGATATTATATCTTCAAAATGGCTCGCCAGAACCAAGCCGATCCCTTTTTCCTCTATTATATTCTCTATGAATTCCTTGACCATGAGGGGACCGATAAAAAGGACCCGCTTATAGCCCTCTTTTTCAATCTTCATAAGCCTTTCTGTAAGCCTGCCCCTTAAGAATTCATATTCCTTGAGCTTTCTTAAGACAAATTTTACTGCGAGCTTTGATTTTTCCTCGATCCCTTTTGGTGTAAGAAAATAGACATAACCTATCTTGTTTTGGCTGTGCCTGAAATTGCTAATCTTAACAAAACCCTTATCTAAAAGGCTCTTCAAAATATAATTCACCTGCCCAAGACTTATACCCGAATTATCCGCCAGTTGTCGCTGTGTGGATATCTCTTCCCTGTCCAGTGCATCAAGAATCTGAAATGTTTTTTCGGTATGCTTCATGCCGGTTTTCTACCCTCATTGAGAAAATTAAAGGCATGTTCAATTTTGAACGGAATCCTATTTAGAACACCTGTTTTTGTCAACAGTAAATTTGAATTTTTTTGGTATTTTTAAAGAAAAAACTATCTCACCACGGAGACACAGAGAACACGGAGAAAAGTTTATGTTATCAATAAATATTTTTATTTTTCTTAGCGCCCTTCCTGGCGTGTCGTAGCCTTAGCGAAGGGGGCTGCGTCTTTGCGGTTCAATTTTAGTCTGTCACTTCAACCATACAAAGACATAGAGTGCACGGAGTCTTAACTCTTTTG
>CAYWRH010000171.1:0-8258 GCA_964460435.1 uncultured Desulfatiglans sp. | reverse complement strand
TACCCCTCAAGTTTTGAATATAATTGATAAAAAGGATAACTTGATAAATCATTGAAAGGCAAAAAACGAGTTAAAGTTTAAAAAAAAATACATGGCAAGGTTTATGGTATATTTTTTTATAGGTTTCGCCGTTATACAAACAGGAAAGGAGTCAGGAAATGTTGGCTTTAATACTAGTAATAATAGTAACGCTCTTCAGCACATATGTTAGCTGCTCAATTAACATTGGAGATATAACCTGGCTGGATTATTACCAGGGGGTAATGGCAGGTCTTCTTGCGAGCGGCATTATCCTTCAGGTCTCAAATAAATGGAGAAGGGTAAAGGAATTACAGAAACGCTCCCAGACCTTTATGAATAATCTGAAGGACTGGAGCGATGTAATTCTATCATAATGCCAGGGGCTGAAGACAGAATTAACTAACCTTAAAACTCTTTTAAGCCTGGGTTCGTTAATAATAGACTCAGGCATTGATATATGGGTGTTCAGCTCTCCTGTTTCCATAGTAAACTACGCTGGGGACATGGAAAGCCCTCCATCTTTTTGCAAAGAAAAAGAAAAAACATTTTGCCTGTTCCATGATTTTAGTGGTAATAAAAATCAAAAAGCCTGACCTGATGTTGAACAGAAAGCCATGACATCGACCCTCAAACACACCATTTAGCAATTTGGGCAACGTTACTAAAATTCCTAAATGGGCTTTTCATCTGTCTGCTGAAGATATTGCATCTTATATTAATAATCCTTGACCAAAATATGCTTCAAGTATAATTATTTAACTTCATAGTATTAAATTAAAATTACCTTTAATATTTTGTGTTAATAGATAGAAGTCAGATTGTCTTCTGTTTTTTGGTTATTCTTTTCAGAACGATAAAGTAAAAAACTATGCCTAGAATCTACGACAATATTGAACACCATCTTTCTAAAGGTCTTAAAGAAACATTAGATCTCTCAAAACGCTGTGATTTTTGTGTGGGGTATTCATTCGGTATTGCACACATTAATAGACTTCCTTTTGAATAACACAGGAGAACAATAAAGAGAAACCACAATATGAAGCTAACACCTTATCATGCAAAATATTTTGCCAAGGCACTTTTAAGAACCTCTGCTTCGGATGATATCGAAAAAATTTCCCGATCTCTTTTCGATGCTGCTGTTGATCTTAATCCACACCAGATAGATGCGGCCCTGTTTGCCCTGAAATCGCCTCTTTCCAAAGGTGTTATCCTTGCTGATGAAGTTGGTCTTGGTAAAACCATAGAGGCAGCAATAGTGTTGTGTCAGTTCTGGGCGGAACGTAAAAGGCGGCTTATTATCGTTTGCCCTGCTTCATTAAGAAAGCAATGGAATTTGGAATTACTTGATAAATTTAACATACCATCTCAGATAATTGATCAACGAAACTTCAATGAGCTGATTGATCAAGGTCATGCCAACCCGTTTGAACAGGATAATGTTATCATTCTCTCCTACCAGTTTCTGCATAATAAGAAGGATATGGCAAAACTGGTCAAATGGGATCTTGCTATAATTGACGAAGCCCATAAATTAAGGAATGCCTACCGGCCATCTAATGTGCTGGGGCAATCTGTCAAATGGGCGCTTGAGGATACAAAAAAACTCCTTCTCACTGCTACTCCGCTTCAGAATTCACTTATGGAGTTGTTTGGCCTCTGTTCGATTATTGATGATTACATCTTCGGTGATACCCGCAGCTTTCGTCAGAACTATGTAAATGACGACGATATTGAGGGCCTTAAAACCCGCCTTAAAGGTTTCTGTAAAAGGACATTACGCAGACAGGTTCTTGCCTATATCCCCTTTACAAACCGCAAGGCAATCACCATAAAATTTGCCCAGACAGATAAAGAATATGAACTATACCGTGATATTACAGATTTTCTTCAGCAACCTGACACCTATTCACTTCCTTCAAGCCAGCGTTCGCTGATTACACTGGTTATTCGCAAGATTCTTTCATCTTCATCATGTGCACTTATTACAACGCTTGAGACTATTAAAAAAAGGCTTGAACAATTACGTGATAAACAGCCTGTCAATGAAGATATAGTGGAATCATTGCTAAATGATGAATCGCTTGATGATGAAGAGATGGAAGAAATGTTGGCAAACGTCAGTCAAGGGCAATCTGCGGAAGGGGAAAATGAAAAACAGATTGATCTGATTAAAATAAAAGAAGAGATTGAGCGCCTTGAACATTTTATAGCGCAGGCCAGGGCGATCAAAATAGATTCTAAAACAGGAAGGCTTAAAGAGGCGATTGAAAGGGGTTTTGAAGAGGCCGCAAAGATGAATGCCCGGAAAAAGGTTATTGTGTTTACCGAATCCAGGCGCACTCAGAGCTATTTAAAGGATTATCTTGATGCAAACGGCTATGCCGGTAAAACAGTAATTTTTAATGGCACCAACACAGACCCGGAATCAAAGAAGATATATGATGACTGGCTAAATGCCAACCATAACACCGGGCGTATCAGCGGTGTTCAGGCTGCTGACCGCAGGAATGCCATACTGGAGCATTTCAGAGATAAGGCGGAAATCTTAATCGCTACAGAATCAGCAGCTGAAGGGGTCAACCTCCAATTCTGTTCGCTTGTAATAAATTATGACCTTCCCTGGAATCCGCAGCGGATAGAACAGCGTATTGGCAGGTGTCACAGGTATGGTCAGGAGCATGATGTAGTAGTAATCAATTTTTTGAATGAACGTAATGATGTTGACCGCAGGGTATATGAACTGTTGGAATACAAATTCAAGCTCTTTGATGGTGTTTTTGGCGCCTCCGATGAGGTTCTGGGAACTCTTGAATCAGGCGTTGATTTTGAAAAAGAGGTTTTAAGGATATACCAGGAATGCCGTAAACCTCAGGAAATCAAGGCCGCATTTGCAGCCCTCCAAAAAAAGATGGATGAAGAGATTCAAAGCAGGCTCAAGGAAACCCGCGAAATACTAATCGAAAATTTTGACAGGGATGTGCATGATCGACTTAAGGTTAACCTTAATATGACAAAAGAACATCTCACTAAAATGGAATATCGCTTCTGGGGTGTCACCCAATATATCTTAAATACCCGCGCTGTCTTTAATGAATCGCTCCTTTCGTTTGATCTAAAAACAGAGACTGCTTCATGCCAGCCGGGGTGTTATCATCTTATCTCTAAAAATAAGGATAAAGAGAATATTGCCGGCCAGTATCTTTATCGTATGTCACATCCTCTGGGTGAATATATTCTTGAAAATGCGCTTAAACTTCATACACCGCCTGCAATGCTTACTTTTGATATCTCCGGCCACCCTGTTCATATATCTGTTGTTGAACAGCTCAAGGGTAAAAGCGGTTGGCTGATTGTCACAAAATTTACGATTGAGAGTTTTGAAAAGGATGAGTATCTCCTTTTTAATGCATTTGACGATAATGGCGAGGCATTGCATCCGGAGGTATGCGAGAAATTATTTGATTGCATGGCAACAGTAGAAGATATAACCATACCTGATGAAACAAAAAGGCAGTTGGAGATAGACTCGGATATTCATGCCCAGGCTGCTTTAACCGCTGCTATGGAAAGAAACAACGGGTTTTATCGTGAAGAATGTGAGCGTCTTTTCCGTTGGGCAGATGACCTTGTGTTATCAGCAGAAAAGGAGCTCAAAGATACAAAAAATCAGCTTCGAGAACTTAACCGGCAGCTCAGGCTTGCCATCAACCATCAGGAACGCCTTGATCTGGAATTGAAAATTAAAAGCTTGAGTAAAAAACAGCGGGAACAGCGTCAGAAGATATTTGATGTTGAGGATGATATCGCCCAAAAACGGGATACACTGATAGACAATCTTAAGGCCCGTCTCAAGCAGAAGACGCAGGCAGAGCATCTATTCATGATACGTTGGCAGGTTGTTTGATTTGTAAAAAAAGCAGACAAAACTTGCACAGCTTGTGCAAGATAATATTTTTTATAGAGCATCGGAATCCAGTTGTTAGGCTTAAATATGATTGCCAGAAAATATATTTAAGGAATTCAGAATGAACGTAAAAAAGAATAAAAGAGGATAAAGCATGCTGACCCAATATGAAAAGTTTAAGGACATCCTGCGTGAAATGTTTCAGATGGATAAATCCGATCTGGATTTTGGTATCTACCGCATTATGAACGCACGGCGTGATGAAATAGAAAAATTTCTGGATAAAGACCTGCTGCCACAGGTTAAAGAGGAGTTTTCTAGATATCGCGGCACAGAGATTGACGAAAAGAAAAAGGAGCTTGCCCAGCTTGAAGCAACACTCCGTGACAGCGGAATGAACCCGGATGATTCGCCTAAGGTGCTGTATATCCGCGAGGCTATTTCAAAATATGGGGATGATGAAGCCCTGACCAATGAGGTGTTTTCACATTTAACCTCCTTTTTCAGACGCTATTATGATAATGGCGATTTTATGTCCCTTCGCCGGTATAAAAAAGACACCTATGCCATCCCCTATGAAGGAGAAGAGGTCAAGCTCCACTGGGCCAATGCGGACCAATACTATATAAAAACCAGCGAATACCTGAAGGACTATACCTTTAAACTTTCTGGCGATAAACGCGCCCACTTCAAGCTTGTTGAGGCCACACAGGAAAAAGACAATATCAAGACAGCCACGGGCAAGGAACGCAGGTTCATGCTCTGTGATGAAGAACCGGTTCGTATTGATGGTGAAGATGTCTATATTCAGTTTGTATACCTGCCTGATAAGGAAAAGCAGGAAACACATAACAAAAAGACCATAGAATATATAAATGGCGAGGTAAAACTCCTGAAAGATTTCCCTGAATTGTATGCGCCTGCGCCCACGCCTAAAAACCCGGACCGTACAGTCTGGGAAAAGCACCTGAATGCCTATACCGCCAGGTTTAACTTTGACTTTTTTATACATAAAGACCTTGGCGGGTTTTTACGTCGTGAACTGGATTTTTATATAAAGAATGAAGTGCTTTTTGTGGATGACCTGGATGCCAATGATGAAAAGCAGCTCAAAAGCACGGTCGCCAAAATAAAGGTTATTAAGCATATAGGCCAGAAGATTATCACATTTCTTGCCCAGCTTGAGGATTTTCAGAAGAAGCTCTGGCTCAAAAAGAAGTTTGTAGTGAATTGCGGATACTGTGTGACCCTGGACAGGGTGCCCGAAGCCCTTTACCCTGAAATAGCCAGAAATGATGCCCAGCGTGAGGAATGGGTAAAACTCTTTGCCATAGATGAGATAGAGGCCAACCTGATAAAGCCCGGCTATACCAGGCCATTGACAGTTGAGTTCCTGAAGGCCAACCCCTATCTGGTGCTTGATACAAAACATTTTGATTATGAGTTCAAGGAAAGGCTGCTTGCAAGTTTTGAAAATCTGGATGAAGCAACTGATGGCCTTATAATCAATTCGGAAAATTTTCAGGCGTTGAATCTGCTTTTGGAAAAATATCATGAAAAAGTTAAGTGTATCTATATTGATCCTCCTTACAATACAGATTCCGCACCAATTATTTATAAAAATGATTACCGGCATTCTTCTTGGGCTTCATTAATAAAAGATCGATTTTTACTTTCTATTTATATGATGAATAAAACCGCAGTTAAAATTGCTGCAATTGATGATACAGAAGTAACAATTTTATCTAAAATCTTGGAAGACATTGGTGAGCAATATCGATTTTCGAAAGTTACTGTTGTACATAACCCAAAAGGGTCCATTACAAAGGATTTTAATAGAGTTCATGAATATGCATTATTTTTGACTCATGAAGAGGATAAGTCAGCAATTGCAAGAACTTTAGAAGAAAACGAAACACCAAGGAAAATGAGAAGATGGGGTGAAAACTCTTTAAGGATCGAGAGGAGACTATCTTTTTACCCAATATACATAAAAGATGGGAAGATTGTAAGAATTGGAGTTGTTCCAGAAGATGGTTTCCATCCCGCATCTAAAAATATAGTTTTAGAATCAGGTGAAATCGAAATATGGCCTATTGATCAAGATGGAGTTGAACGTCGTTGGAATTTTGGATTGGACACAATTCAAGAAAATATATCAAGAATAACAGTCGTTGAGATTGATGGTTTATACGATTTATTTCTTACTCATGAAATGACAGTCCCCAAAACAGTATGGTCAGGGGGCGAATTTGATGCGGGCAATTATGGTAATACATTGCTTATAAATATTCTTGGTAGAAAACTCTTTGATTTCCCTAAATCCATCAATCTAGTAAAAAAATGTATTAATCTAAGCACATATAAAGATGGAATTTGTTATGTACTTGATTATTTTGCCGGCTCAGGCACAACAGCACATGCTGTCATCAACCTTAATCGAGAGGATAGCGGCAATCGAAAATACATCCTTGTCGAAATGGGTGCATACTTTGATACTGTTTTAAAACCCCGAATCCAGAAGGTTATATATTCAAAAGACTGGAAAGATGGCAAGCCGGTTTCACGTGAAGGGAGCAGCCACATGTTCAAATACATGTCTCTTGAATCCTATGACGATACACTGGATAATCTAATGGTAGCCCGCACAGAGTTACAGGAGAGCCTTTTATCAAGGATGAACAGGAATGCCCGTGAAGAGTATATGCTCTCATATATGCTGGATATTGAGACCAGGGCAAGTGATTCGTTACTGAACATTGACAGGTTCCGTGACCCTTTCAATTATACATTAAAGATCCGCAAAGATAATGAACTGAAAGACGAGAAGATCGATCTTATAGAAACCTTCAACTACCTGATTGGGCTTTATGTTGAACAGACAGAAACCATCCGCGGTTTTAAGGTGTTGAAGGGCAAACTGCGCACCGGCGAAAAAACCCTGGTTATCTGGCGCAACCTGGATGAAAAACCCAATGAAGCTCTTGACGAGTTCTTTTTAAAACAGAATTACAACACCCTTGATTTTGAGTTTGACCTTATCTTTGTGAACGGCGACAACAACCTTGAAAACCTTAAGACAGGCGAAGATAAATGGAAGGTGCGCCTCATAGAGGAAGAATTCAAGAAACGTATGTTTGAAAATTAAGAGGGGGGCAATGCTTATGAACTTCAGGGATTTCAAGGCCGGAAACTGGATACAGCAATATAAATATAAGAGTTATTCACCTGTTAAAATAAATCATGAATGGACATGGGAAGACCCCCGGATTAACACACTCCTTGAACAGGCAACCAGGGCTATAGGTGAGTTAAATGCATTTACTTTGATAGTTCCTGATGTAGACCTTTATATTGAGATGCATGTGGTAAAGGAAGCGAGTACATCAAGCAGGATTGAAGGGACCCGGACAGAAATTGATGAAGCATTAAAACCAAAAGAATTGGTTGATCCTGAACGCAGGGATGACTGGCAGGAAGTTCAAAATTATATCAAGGCAATGAATTGGGCTATTGCCGAATTACAAAATTTGCCTCTCTCAAATCGTCTTTTAAGAAATACTCATCAGATACTTCTTGAGAGCGTCCGTGGTGAAGGAAAATACCCGGGCGAATTCAGAAAAAGCCAGAATTGGATCGGTGGAACCAGCCCATCTGATGCAGTCTTTGTTCCTCCACATCATACTGAAGTAACTGAGTTAATGGGTGATCTGGAAAATTTTCTGCATAACACCACTATTGAAGTTCCTCACCTGATACGAATAGCTATTTCCCATTATCAATTTGAAACCATCCACCCATTTCTTGATGGTAACGGTCGTATAGGCAGGCTGTTGATTACCCTCTACCTTGTCAGTCATGGATTGCTTAAAAAACCTACTCTTTACTTATCGTCCTATATAGAAAAACATAAGAACACATATTATGATGCCCTGAGCATGGTCAGGGAGAAAAATGACCTGGGTCAGTGGGTACGTTTTTTACTTACTGCAATAAAAGAGACTGCATTGAAAGGAAAAGAGACCTTTGAGGCAATTCTGACGCTTCGAAGTGAGGTTGAAAAAAGTATTTTTACTTTGGGACAGAAATCAGAGAAGGCAAGAATATTGCTTGATCGTCTTTACAGAAGACCTTTTATAACACCAAATGAGGTCGCACAATTACTGCAGGTAACACATCAGACTGCCAGTTCTCTGATTAAAAGCTTCGAAGAACTGGATATATTAAAAAAATGGGAAAAGATTGGCCGAAACCAAAGTTATGTTTTTGGACGTTATCTGGCATTATTTCTGGAGTAATTTATATAAAATATCAGGTATAAAATTTACAT
>CAYWRH010000170.1:0-8437 GCA_964460435.1 uncultured Desulfatiglans sp. | reverse complement strand
TTATCATACTTACTATGATGCTCTTAACCAAGTAACACTTTATATGTTTATCAGGTCTACACATTTGACATACTTTCAAATAAAATGTATTTTTCTATTAAATGTGTATTCCTCCTATTGCTCTCTTATGCAAATAAAGACCAGTGTGTGTGGAGTGGGACAATCCGAAAGCGCCGGTCAAAACTGGCGTGAGATAGAAGGTGAGACTTCAGGTGGTATATGAAGTCAAGTCCTTTACGGAGAAAGGAGTAGCGATCCACTCCGGCCCTGAGCTATGCCTCGATTTCCAGTTATGGAGTGGGGAAGCGTTAGTAGGGGATGAATAGGCCTGAGTTACGAGCTCCGAAATCACCTAAATGGGAGTGCCGACCTTGTGGGGAACAACGAATGGGGCACCCTATGTTTTTATACTTTATGGAAAACGTTATGCAAAACAGTAAATATTAGTATCTGTGCTGGCTCATAATTACTCCAGGCCATCTTGAATTGCTATATCAAGATCATATCAATTCTCCTTTTCACATGCCATTGCCTTATATGTCTCTTCACAAAAAAGTCTATTTATTTCTTCATTTTCTTCCATAAAGTCATCAGGTATTTTTATCTGATTTTTGTGAGAGAGCTACTGAACGGGCATAAGTGAATAATTAACTTTCCTACTGCGACCGTGTGAACAAGAGGCAAAAATAGTACTCTGAATAAGTTGATTTTTTATTTATACTCTGTCAAAATCTACTTCATTCAGAGTTGAATAATCTTAATATGTTGAATATCTTTTGCCAGAGGCATAAATATGTATGAAAAGGATATTGAAATAAAAGCTAAAGAACTGCCGGAGTTCCTCAGAAAACAGGTGCTGGATTTTATGGATTTTCTCTCCAGAAAATATAAATCCAGGGATGATAAGCAATCAGGTTTTTCTTTTGAATGGGAGGACGGATTGTCAGATATAAAAGATAAAACAGGCTCAGTTGATTTACAGCATAGATCACTGGAGTGGCGGTAATGTATCTGATAGATACAAACATATTTCTTGAGATACTTCTGGGCCAGGATAAGAAAGCAAGATGTAAAGAATTTCTTGAACAACATATAGGAAACTTAAGTATTTCAGATTTTTCATTACATTCTATCGGCGTGATCTTGTTCAGATATGGGAAGGAGGATCTTTTTGAGCATTTCCTTGATGACATTCTGCCCAGTATCGAAATCCTGTCACTACCCGGAGATTTATACCAAAATGTGATCCATCATAAAAAGAGTCTTAACCTTGATTTTGATGATGCCTATCAATATAGCATAGCTGAAAACTCTGAATTATCTATAGTCACTCTTGACAATGATTTTAAAAAAATAAAAGAAACCAAGGTTATTTTCCTGTAAAAAATTGATGTGGCGCTTTGGTTTTATAAATAAGATGCCTCCACATTAAAATACGTTATACAAAAATAGTTAATATTAGTATCCGAACTGGCTTACAATTTCTTCAAGCCATCTTCAAGTGTTACGTCAAGATCATCCCAATTTTCCTTTTCATTTGCCATCGTCTTGTATGCGGCTTCTTCCCAAAAAAGTTTATTTATTTCTTCATTTTCTTCCATAAAGTCATCAGGTATTTTTATTTGACCTTTGAGCAGGCCCAGTTTACGTTTGGATATAGGATTATATGGTACTAATTTAACAAGTGGAATGTTATTTTTGGCGATAATAACCTCCTCACCATTACATACCATCTTAATCAATTTTGAGAACTTTGCCTTTGCCTCAGAAACATTGATTATCATAATGTACTCCTAAATCCATATGATTATAAGTCAAGTGTGCCAGATCAGACCATGTTGATCAACTCGTTTGAAGAGTGGGTTACCATAAGTAGACTTTGTTTTCAGCTATTGACAGATGCATATGAAACAGGCATTATCATATGCATGATTTTACCTCGGAGGAGTATAATGAGAACGACTATTAATATCGAAGATTCTCTTATTGAGAAGGCTTCTAAGCTGACCGGGATTAATGAGAAGACCTCACTTGTAAAAATGGGGCTGGAAGCGCTTATAGCCAGGGAAAGCAGTAAAAGACTTGCAAAACTGGGAGGAAGTGAAAAAGGAATTTCACCTGTACAGCGCAGGAAGCCGCAGGATGTCTAAGCTGATCCTTGTTGATACCTCGGTGTGGATAAGACACTTTAGAGAAGGTGATAAGGATCTATCTCTTCTGCTTGAAAATGGGCTGGTAGCATGTCACCCTTTTATTATAGGAGAACTGGCCTGTGGGGGGATGAAAAACAGGCGAGAAATATTAACTCTGCTTAAAGCGCTTCCATCAGCATACCTGCTTGAACATGAAGAAATAATGGAGTTCATTGAAGATCGTAAAATTATGAAACATGGCATTGGATATGTAGATGTTCATATCCTTGGCTCAGCTATTATTACCGGGACTCCATTATGGACATTAGATAAATATTTAAGAATAATCGCTAACAAACTATCAATAGGTTATAGTATTACTGAAAAAGATGACTCTCTTGAACAGTAAAGTTTATTTATTGACACCTCGACTTTAAATCCATAAACTCCATTCCCGAAAAGGTTTCCTTTATCCTGCTTTCAAGCCTGTCTGCATTTGAACTCAGGGTGAATTTGGAATGTTCTAAAAAGATTAATAGGGTAAAACCTTATTCTTTGTTTTACTGCTTATAGTTATGACTGATACTTTAAAAAGGGTTATTCTTTCTACAAAAGGGCTTAGCGTTCATTTTGGAGGGCTTATTGCCCTCAATAATGTTGATGTAACTGTCAGAGAGGGTGAGATCCACGGCCTTATAGGGCCAAATGGCGCTGGTAAAACCACATTTACAAATGCAGTATCAGGGCTGATACGGGAAAAGCAAGGAGATATACATTTTTATGATCAGGAAATAGGTAACCTTGAACCCCATATCATTGCTGAAAGGGGTATTTCCCGCACATTTCAGAAGGCACAGATCCTCCCTGGCCTTAATTGTCTTGAAAATGTCATGGCAGGCTGTCACACCAGTATAAAGTCTGGTTTGCTATCAACTCTTTTTCTCCCCTGTTTTTTTAAAAAATGTGAGGAAGATGAGATAAGAGAAAAGGCAAAATCCCTTCTTGATCTTGTAGGCATGGCTGGCTCTGTTACACGGGCAGGGAAAGACCTGTCATGGGTCGAATGTCAGCTACTGCAGATCGCCCGTTCCATGGCAACAGCGCCCAGGCTCTTAATACTCGATGAACCTACCGCAGGCATGGGGTTTGATGAAAGCCGCATGGTGGGAAATATTATAAGGCAGATCAGGGATACAGGTGTTACCATCATACTCATAAGCCATGACATGAAACTTGTAATGGAAAACTCTGACAGGGTTTCAGTGCTGAATTTTGGAGAAAAGATCTTTGAAGGGCACCCTGAGGCCATGAAAGATAACCAGAGGGTTATGGAGGCATATCTTGGAACAGAATAGCCTCCTAAAAATAAATAATATATCCTCTTTCTACGGCCCCATATGTGCCATCAGAGATATCTCCATGGAGATATATACTAATGAGATTGTGGGTCTTATAGGCGCAAATGGCGCCGGCAAATCAAGCCTCATGAAATCCATTATTGGTATCAGGCCGGTTAAAAACGGTAATATAGTTTTTATGGATCACGATATTACCCGCGCATCCACACCGGATATAGTCTCATCCGGCATTGCATATGTGCCAGAGGGAGGCGGCGTATTCCCTTTTATGACAATAAAGGAAAACCTGCAACTGGGTGCGGTACATTATAAGGGTAATGTGAATGAACGTATAGCAATGATATATGAAAGATTTCCGCTGTTAAAGGAGAGGGAGAGACAGCAGGCAGGGACTTTAAGCGGCGGTCAGAGGCAGCTTGTTGCCATAGGAAGGGCATTGATGTCAGCGCCTAGACTACTCATGCTTGATGAGCCGTCACTTGGTTTGGCCCCAAAGGTTGTTGAGGAGCTTTTCAGGCTGATACTGGATTTAAAGAATGATGGCTACACAATACTTTTGAGCGAGCAGAATGCAAAAAAGACATTGCAGTATGCAAATAGAGCCTATGTGTTCCGGACAGGCAGTATAATCCTGCATGGCACAGGTAAAGAACTTATGGATAACCCGGTTGTGCAGCAGGCGTACCTGGGAGGATAAAGTTTCATGGCCGCCTTTATAAGCTATATATTATCAGGCATACAACTCGGTATCCTTTACGGGATAGTAACCATAGGTTTAAATCTTTTAATCCTTGTTACAGGTGTGCTCAACTTCAGCTACAGCCAACTTCTGGTGCTCTCCATGTACGCTGGCTGGCTGATACTTGAGGCAACAAACAACATCTATCTTGCAGCAGGGGGGAGTGTTGTAACAGGTGTGATCCTTAACGCAGTACTAACACCGCTTTTTTTGCCACTCATAAAAAAACGGGCACATCTGGAGTCTCTTGTAATATCAATAGGCATAGCGCTTATCAGCGTGGAAATAATATCACACTGGCTTAACGCAGGCTTACCCATAGCATTCTCCAAGACTGTCCAGATGTCCGATTCGGCTATCAAGTTCGGCCTTGCCAGCATCGGTATAGGAAGGATTATCTCACTTATTGCAGGGATTATACTATTATTTATATTTTTTATATTCCTGTATCACAGCAAACATGGAAGGATATTAAGGGCGGTTGCGCAGGATACAGAAACAGCGGCCATGCTTGGGATTTCAATACCCAAGGCCATGCTGATAAGCTTTGCCCTTGGCGGGCTTCTTGCCGGTGTGGTAGCCATATTAATGGCTGTATCACTTGGTTCCGCATCAGCAGAACTGGGGGATAACCTCACCCTCATGTGTCTTGCCATACTCTTTTTGGCTGGCATAGGGAATCTAAAAGGGGGATTGATCTGTGCTGTTTTTATGGGAATAGTCGAAGGCCTTGTGATGGGCTATCTGCCGCCAGACTGGACAAAGGCATTTGCCTTTTCTGTGATACTTGCGGTTCTATTATTTAAACCCGAAGGGATATTCGGATCACAGCATTAAGAATCTTTTGAGGTAAAGAGAGTGACCCTGTTTCAATTCTACTTTTTTGAGTTCTCAGCCATCTATATAATGATAGGATGGGCTGTATACCTTATGTTCCGTATAAACCAGCCCTATTTCGGCTCACTCTACTCCATGTGCATTGGCGCCTACTTTGCCGCATACACCTCAGTAAACCTTGGCTGGCCAGTGTGGCTGATACTCCCTGGAGCTGTTATACTGAGCATACTAATAGCGCTCATACCGGCATTCAGGCTTGCTAAACTAGGCCCCTTCCCAATGGTTATTGCCAGCATGGCTATCCTCCTGATAGTGCAGACAGTGGTAAAGAATACTGATGCCCTTGGCGCACGATATGGCCTCTTCGGCATGCCCTTTATACCACATCATATTACATTACTGATAACATACGGGTTTCTGCTCTTAATCGGCTATATAATTTATCAGCTTGACTATTCCCACATAGGAAGAGCAATGGATGCGATCCATTTTGACAGGGATGTGGCAACAACGCTGGGCATCAATGCAGGTAAACTCAGCATCCAGTTTCAGGTGATAAGCTCGGCTATCGGCGCCATTGCTGGCGTACTTTATGCCTACACAATGCAGGGGGTCTTTCCTGCTGCATTTAATATGAATCTGATGATGTACGCCATCACAATAGTTGTCCTGGGCGGTATGTATACCATGTGGGGAGTTTTAATTTCTGCACCTTTTTTATGGAGCATCAGCCAGTTTCTGCCTAAAAATATGACAGGGCTTTCCATTATCATATATGGTGTGTTATTAATTGTCATGCTGCTGGTCCGGCCCGGCGGCATTATAGACAGAAAAACAATAGAGCGGATAAAAGGGGGTAGTAAATGAAATTATTTAAAATTTGCCTTGTATCTTTATTAACTGCTGTATTGGGTCTCGCCTTATTGACTTCATGCAGCCAGGATAAACCTGAAAAGAGCGGCCCGGCAAGTGAATGGAAAATTCCGTTTCTGATATTTCTCTCCGGCCCGATTGCTGGTGATGCGGCCCAGCATAAGTGGCTTACAAATCAGGTTGTTGATGAAATCAACAGGGGAGGCGGCATTGCAGGGAAACCGTTAAAGGTTGAATATTATGATACTGCCATGGACCCGCCAAAGGCGGCATCATGTATGGCTCAGATAATTGATGCAAAGGCACTGTGCCTGTTAGGGCCAATGAACGGCGATGAATGCAAGGCAGCCATGCCCCTTGCTGTGCGTGAAGGGATATATGCATTTTCCGGCACCGCAACGGACGACATATTAAACCAGTTTAAGCCCTGGGTATTAAACACCTCCGGTACGGTTGCAGAAGAAAAGGAGTATGCCATGCCCCTGTGGATCAAACATGTGCCTGATATAACATCCATAGCAGGCATAATTGAGCCGACCTACACATTTATAACCACTACGTGGGATGCTCATAAGGCAAAGATAGAAGAGATGGGCATAAAGACATATGACACCATTGAGGCGCCATCAGGCATGCTTGACTACAGCAGCATTGCGGTAAGGGCAATCAATACCGGCGCCAATGCATTTTATGTGGCTTGTTCAGAGGATAACGCTGCAAAGGTGGTAAAGGAATTGATAGACCGCAATGTTAACCCCAGCCATATCTGGCTGTGGGCCAATTCAATGGGACCTGTGTTCCTGAAACAGTCTGAGGGATTTAATGAGGGGCTTTATACCGGCACATCACCCACATACAGTGAAAACCCCAAGTATGATGAATACCTCAAACGCTATATGGAAACCCATAATGGTGAACCTTTAAAGTTTATGTGCCATTACAATGCTGAACTCCTTTACCTGATAAAGGAGGCGATTGAAACACAGGGGATCACAGGCGACCCTGCAAAACTTAAGGAAGAGCGTATAAAGATAAGGGATTATGCAAATAATAAAAAAGGCTTCAGGGGTCTTAAATACACCTTTGATATTGTGGATGGCCAAGGCGTAGGCATACCCAAATATCTTTACAGGATTGAAAAGGGGCAGACTGTGCTTGTAGACAAGGTGGTGCCGGAGATTAAATCATGATCTCAAAATTGTTTTGCTTGCCTTTATAGAATTGATTCATATGTCTACATTTCAGAGCCGTAAAGGAAAATATTGAAATAACAACAGAATTGATCCTCCTTATAACAATGCAAACATAAGTATTCAAAAAATTGAAAAGGCCGGGGGAGCAACTCCCCAGGCCTTTTCTGGCGGATACGGAAGAAATAGAAAAGAAATATGGAGAGAAGATACATCAACTTTTTGCTTATGTCAAGGATAATATATATTAATTTTGAAATAAGCAAAAATTTCTCTTTTTACCATTAGGGGCAACCTTTTAATGACGTTTATTGACAACAAATATAAATTAAAATATACGTCAACCCATTTTAACATAAAATGTCTGCCTGAAGGCGGCTTAAACAGTAAATTCAGCATTCCGGAGAATAAAAATGGATTTGATCAAATGTGAAAAAATAAAAACCATTAATGCCTCTATGCAAATAGCAAAGGCAGCATCAGGGACGGGCATCAGGTTTATAGGTATTCAGGATGGCCGGACAGGGCTTGTTTCCAGCGGGGCAGGGGTGCTGAAGGTTAATAAAGAGGCACTTTGTAAAATCAATTCTATTGAAGGCATATACCTATCAACCTTGCATGGAAACCATTTTATAGCTGCTGAAACGCCTGTTGGCGAAATGATGGTTATCCCGTCTAAAAAAGATGAGAAAAAAATCCGTGATGCAGAGGATATTTGCAAAGAATATCAGTTTATTATCGAAATAAGACCGCTCAGAAAATTGAGAGTCGGGGTTATTACAACCGGAAATGAAATTTTTAACGGAAGGATCAAGGATAAATTTGGCCCGATATTGAAAGAGAAATTCGCAAGGCTTAACTGTGAAGTTATCAAACAGATATTTGTGCCTGACGATGTTGAAAAGACCGTTACCTCTATTCATGAACTTGTTTCAGAAGGCGCTGATCTTATTGCCCTCACAGGGGGTATGTCAGTAGACCCGGATGATCTGACCCCATTAAGCATAAGGAAGACCGGCGCCCATATTGTAACATACGGGGTTCCCATATACCCAGGCGGCATGTTCCTTCTTGCTTATTTTGGGAATATACCAGTTCTTGGTTTGCCTGGCTGCGTTATGTATCACAGGGCAAGTATTTTTGATCTTGTGCTGCCGTTGATAATATCAGGTGAAACAGTTACAAGGGATTATGTCTTATCACTTGGCCATGGCGGTTTATGTGCAAGATGTGAAGAGTGCCATTACCCTGTATGCGGGTTTGGAAAACATTAAACTATTAATGGAAAGGCCGGGGGAGCAGCTCCCC
>CAYWRH010000169.1:0-8499 GCA_964460435.1 uncultured Desulfatiglans sp. | reverse complement strand
TATCCAAATGGCCTTTTCTAAACAAATTTATACTAATATGGGTGAGTAGTTACGACACAAGAATTAATACCCCTGCAATACCTGCTAAAATTTTAATAATCTTTTTTTTCATTTTTTACCTCGAGTCATCAGTGTTCAAAATAAATTAGAACAACTTGCTTAAGTATTAAAGATAATATCTTTGAATGCTGTCATTCCCGCGCAGGCGGGAATCCACTGGTTTTGTTCTTTAAATCTAAAAATGGATTCCCGCTTTCGCGGGAATGACGAATTTTGGTTTATAAACCATAAAACCATGAAAAATGCCTTCTTATTGGTTTCTGCGATTAATGCTAATTTGTTATTGGACAAAATGGACCCCCGGTATTAAATGAAGTAAGCCTAATGTTAAATAATTTTTCTAAACATAAACACTATTTTAAAACCGCCATTTCCTCCATTACGGTTTGGGGCAGTTTTTGCCGGAGCATCGCAATTCCAGCCCAGACAGCGGCAACGAAAAGACATAAATGGCCAGCAGCATTAAAAAAGAAATGAACGAAACCCAGGATGTTCAAGAAACCTACGATAACAAACAACCATCCCAAAAGAGCTGAAAATGGGCGAACACGTAAAATAGCACATCCCATAAGCAGACACGCCCAACCATAAAAGTGACTGGCCGCCATCATAAATTCATCGCCATTGGCAAAAAACGTCCAACTGACTTCAACAATCTTCTCAGGAAACCCATGCTGAAGAGCTAATCGGATATAGGCAAAATAAAAGATGCCAAATGCGACCATGATAACAGTTCCAGCCGATGAAGCGATCAGGGATATGAGGGTAAGCTGAGGCGCTTTGGTTTGCATTCGCTCATAAAGTGCAAAAAACATAATTAGAAGAAGACTAAATAAAATCATTAATAGTATAGCAGCTGCATAAAAACCTGCGGGCGCAGTTGAAACCAAATCTCTGAACTTGGTTGGATCAGTTATACCTCCGCCGGTATGTTTTGCCATCTGAGATTGAAGTAGTCCATACGCCACAACTACTAGCACAAACGCTATTGCGGCGTATCCACCCAGTCGTTGTAGTTTCATAATTTCTCTCCTTTCCTGATTTTCATGTTAATAATAATTGATCAATGGGCTCATCTCATGCAATATGGCAATCGGGTTGCTGCTCTCTGCTTGATATTAACTCACGAACAGCCTTTACCACTTCCAGGGCACCGTCCCGCTTCGATTGCCATACCTGTAAATGTTCCATTGCGAGTTTATATCTTTTGTCATTTAATACCTTTTTTATTGCATCTTGAAGATGACCTTTCCTGAGACTTCTTAAAGACATGCATATGCCCGAACCGTGACGTTCCATCTGTTTCAGATTAAAATCCTGCTCTCCCTGGAGGGGAAAACCAATGATGGGGATGCCTGATGCAATAGCTGTCTGCACACTCCCCTGACCCCCGTAAATAATAGCCAGATCGCACATGGGCATTATTAGATGTGAAGGAAGAAATGCTGAAACAAGTATATTTTCGGTCGATTTAAATTTTCCGGAATGTACCAGTGAACAAAAAACAGCCCGGATATCCATCTTTCGTAATGTATCAAAAACCCGCTTTAAGTCCTCCATCGCGCCTGATGTCATTGCCACATAAATCTTTGGTTTATCCGTATTGAGAAATGCACGGACATCAGCAGGAACTTCCCCGAACAGCCTGGCAAACAGGGCTCCGGCATATTTAAACCTTGTTTGCGGCCGGTATATTTTAGCATTCAAAGGCCGCCACTCTTCTATTTCTTTTTCTGATATCCGCAATATTTCAGGCACATCAGTAACCAGGGTGAGATCGCCTATCGCCAGGTCCATTAAACTGCGGATTTTTTGAATCCCGAGTTCATCAGCAACTTCATTAAATAGTTTAAGTTGTAGAGGTATATTCAACCACAACCAGGTAAACAGTTTATACAATATTCTACCGGGTATAAATTGTGTTATAAAATTATCAAGGACCTCTTTACAGGCACCCATACCTTTCTCAATTACAGGCGGTGCAATAGAACCAAAATGTGTTACAACTAAAGGAACCCCTGCCATTCTTGCGGAAAGGGCAAGGCTGAGTTGAAAACCTGTTATCACTGCCTTTGCCTTGACATCCTTTAAAAAATTCGATTCATTGATTACTGTTTTTTTGAGAGCGGATTTATCGTAAAGGTTGACCCATGGTCTTGTAGTACACACCTTTAAATGATGCTGACAGTCTTCCAGGGTCATTTCCGGCTCTATTTTCTCATAAGGAATTCTTTCATCTTTTAAGACAAATTCATGGTTCCCCCCGTGAGTTGCCATTATAACAGGCAGACCGAGTTCCTCAAATTTCCGGTATATGGCTACCATCCTTGAGGTTTCCGATAAAAAACCGCAATGGGGTAAACAAACAACAGGCATTTTACTTATCTCCACTCATTTAAATTTTCATTAGAATCACATGTTTACAAACTTGAGTCTTATTATCAACCGGCAATAGCTGACATGTCCGATTATGTCCTATTTTGCCATGTGAAAATTTACCAGGCTTGACAAGCAGCGTTGTCATTTATCTTGATCTTGCTCCTAAAAATATAGCATCAAGATTAAGAGCAAGACTAAGAGTAAGAAAAGACAGTGAATCCGAAAATATTCAAGACTGTTAATGTTCGCCTGAATATTCCCTAAGCCCCATCCTTGCCAGCAAGGCCGGGAAACGCGGGTCTGTGCGCAGGGGATCGTATACCGGCATTACCGGCAGATAGATCGCAAATGGATCATGTTGATCGATTGCACGATTTAAACAATCAAAGGCCTGATCGTGATTTTTAAGCTCTATATGTATCATCGCACAACTGAGTGGCGACATGCGCCCTGCATCTATCTCTGCCTGGATTCGGCTGAGCATTTCATGGGCCTCTTTTATTCGCCCGGTCTGTGCGTAGCGGCTACCCATGACTGCCCATGCAAGCGGCATATTTGCATAACCCCGCTTATATAAATTTTCGCAAATCGCGAGCGCTTCTTCAAAACGGCCCTGAATAGACCAAATTAGTCCCAACAACCCGTCGGAAAATGGGAAATTGCCCATGGATTGTGCGGTATGGGCACAGGCTTCTGCTTCGTGATATTTACGCTGATACACATAAATCTGACTCATCATACAGTGACGCTCAGGAGAGAGAGGGTCCAGCTCCAGGGCTCGTTTAATCCGCTCCAGGGCCTCAAGAAGTCGTCCCTGGGGCGTCAGGACCTGCATTGCATACTGGCTATTAATTTCAGGTGACGAAGGGTCCAACTCCAGGGCACGCAGGAAACCGGTCTCGGCTGCTTTCCAGTCAAACTCCAATACCCCGTTGAATATCGCAAGGGTTGCATGGGCATCGGCCCAGGTTTCATCTCTTTTAAGCGCTAACAATGCCTGTTTTTTCCCCTCGCGAAACGCCTTGTCGGCCTGCATCAAGCCTACCTTGGCGGCATACTGATAATATTCAGCTAATCCAAGGTAACCTGTCGCATAATCGGGGTCTATCTGTATGGCCCTCTCAAAGCAGGTTCGGCTATAAATTATCTCATCAATGGACCGCATATTTATAAGGTAATACCTGCCCTTGATCCATTCCCTGTAGGCTCCGGGATTGCCGGTGCGTCGACTGGCGGTTTTACTTCCTGGAACAAGGTGGATATGCAATGCCTGTGCGACAGAGGTTGAGATATCGTCCTGCACAGTGAAGATGTCCTCTGATTTCCGGTCGTAGACCTCTCCCCAAATGTGAAACCCGTCCGATGCATTTATGAGTTGAACCGATATCCGCATTTTCCCTCTTGAATGCTGCACACTCCCTTCGAGAAGTGTCCTGACGCCCAGCTTTGAGCCTATTTCGCGAATATCTCCATTCCAGTTCCGAAAGGCAAATGAGGATGTCCTTGCTGTTACTTTCAAACCAGGGAGTCTGGTAAGGAGGGTGATGATCTCGTCAGCGAGGCCGTCGCCAAAGAACTCATTCTCCTTTTCATGACTGAGATTAAGAAAAGGAAGGACAGCTATGGAAGTAGGCTCAGGGCTGGTGTGTGTTACGCCTTGATCCGGGCACTGGTCTTGGCGGCTTTCGTTAAGCCAGACCTCCAGCTCCGATTGCAGTGCATAAACCCCGGGCATCTTTCCGCCTGGCATACGGTGAACTGGGAGGCCACCTGTCTTTTCCCAGCGCATTACTGTGCGAACATCACGGTTAAGATATTGCGCGATCTCTTTCCATGAATCTAGCCTTTTGTCTGAGAACGAGGTTTTCTTATTATTCTCCGGTGATTGAACAGGCTGATCCACGCGTGAATCCTTCTGATAATTGTGTGCGTAAAAATTGGGTAACTTACTGATAAAGCATAAAATTTATGTCAGAATAAGAGTGGATTGTCAAGCGTCATGAATCAACGGGTCTGCTCAATTGACTAATTTAATTGACCATGTTATTCTCCTTTTAGTTGTCGTGAATTTTTAAAGGAGGTAATAAGATGAAAACAATGGCGATCAGTGAGTTTAAAACTCATGCATTAAAATTAATCGACCAGGTATCCCAAAATCACGAAACAATTATTGTTACGAAAAGAGGAAAGCCATTAGCCAGGCTTTTACCTTATGAAGAAACACCGGATACAATTGAACCCGGCCGACTGGCAGAAACTCTTGTATTCGAGAATGATATTATCACACCCCTGGGCGAGGATTTATGGGAGGCATGCTCATGAAGAAATACCTGTTAGACACCCATGCATGGGTTTGGTGGAATATGAATCCATCGAAACTGTCTAAAAAGGTAATACAATTAATTTCTAATACGAATAAATATGATGAAATGCTTTTATCTGCTATTTCGCCCTGGGAATTTTGTAAACTGCTTGAAAAAAATAAACTGGGAATTTCATGCAGTCCTGAAGAGTGGTTAAACACAGCACTTAAAATGGCTAAATTCCGGTTGGTTCCATTGTCTCCAGGTATTGCTTACCGGTCTACTATACTTCCACAACCTTTTCACAACGATCCCGGTGACCAGATCATAGTCGCAACGGCGAGGGAGGAAAATGCGACTATTATAACAAAAGATGCAAGGATTCAGGGTTACAGTCACGTGAAAAGCATTTGGTAGATGATCCATAGTCGCCATCGGTATCCATGAGCCATTCAGGCGGAAGAATAAACTGTATGTACTATAGTCAATGTTAATAATAAGTCGTCATGCCCCCGAAGGCGGG
Organism: uncultured Desulfatiglans sp.; assembly: GCA_964460435.1. Taxonomy (GTDB): domain Bacteria; phylum Desulfobacterota; class DSM-4660; order Desulfatiglandales; family HGW-15; genus JAAZBV01. Next base: position 3,234 of record CAYWRH010000169.1, on the reverse strand, counting down.
CATCCAGAAAAACTTTGTAAAACCTATGGATTCCCGTTTTCACAAGAATGACAAAATATTAATGTCAAATTATTTAAGTCATGGGCTGTGGATTGTCACCTTAGCTTATTCAATTCAAATTCTATTTTTTGTTTCCGACAACAATAAGGCGTTCTGAATTGAGCCCATACTCATCGCCTGCCAGGTTACCGTAAAGTTTCACACTCATAAAACCGGTTTGCTCCAACCGGTCCCGCAATTCCTGGCCTGAATAAATAGTATGGTGAAATGTATAACTTTTGGCGCGTCCATTTTTAATTATAATCCATTCATTTCCTACCCTGGTCCACTCATCGAATATCTCACAATGACTAATGACCTTTGTCCCGTCCGGCAGTATATCCGCACGTGTCGGTTGAAAAATCCTTGCCAGGGTTTCCTTGCCCATAAGCTCCATCAAAAAGACGCCTCCGGGCTTAAGGCTCGTATAGATATTGCTTAAAACTGCCATGTCTTCATGCTTGTTATCAAAGTAACCGAAGGAGGTGAACATACTAAGTACAATATCATATGTCTCAGGCCGTATGAAGTCACGCATGTCCATCTGAACCCACTCAACCTTTGCTTTAGCTTTTTGCGCCCTGGCTTTTGCTTTATCCAGCAGGAATTTCGTCCGATCGACCCCTGTTACTTTGAATCCCTTCCGAACAAGATCAATGGAGTACCAGCCGGGGCCGCAACACAGATCCAGTACAGCTTTTCCTTTTGGCTTTATAAGGGCAAGTACCTTTTCTATTTCTTCGGGAGCATCCTCAAAACGTTTTTCAGTAAACATGTAATGATATAAATCCTTCCAAAAGACATCGTTATCAAACCATTCTTTTTTGCGTTTCATGAAGAGTCCCTTTTTATTTCTGGTTAAACATGAGATCACTTTTGCCGCAACAGTTCAACTCCAAGCCAGATGGTGCTTGCTATATATGGCCCCTGGGAGAGAAAACCGATCCAGCTAAATAAAATCGGAATAACAGCGAATAATGGTATCCACATGATACCTGTTAAGATGGCTAACCATCCTGGAATAGCAGAAAATGACTTTGTCTTCAGAACAGCACATCCCATCAGGAGATATACCCATCCCCAGGCATGATCACCAAGTGAGTTTATTCCAGAAGACGCTACTTGAACTGCCAGATAGGCAGAAACATTCTTTGCGGGCACGATCATACTAAGTTCCTTAATGTTTATCATTGACCAAGCGATAGGAAAGGCAGATCCCACAAATACCATGATAAGCATAATGCGTGAAAGATGAGGTGCATTGTCTTTCAACCGATCATAAAGTACATAAATAAAGATAATTCCCATAATAAAACTAATGATGTTCACAATGTTAAGTACATAAAATTGAGACGATGCAGTTGCTAATGCGGTTATCATCTTTGCCGGGTCATTTGAGTCATCAATATGCGCAAAGATATTTTGAAGAAGCACACGGTACAGTATGTATGTGCATATTAAAACGATTCCGGCAATCCCACCCAGTTTTTGAAGTTTCATATATACTCCTAAAAGATGTCATTAACCCGATTAATAATATCAATCTTTCACAATTAGAGAGAAAATCTAAAACATATAAAAAATGAAAACAAATAAAGGCAGATAATGCTCAGCGGCCTTGATATGAACTGTATTCCGAAAGATTAGGTCCGAATTATGAGTTTGAGATGTATCAATATTTAACTTACGTGAAAATAGAAAATAATACCATGTGAGTCAAGAAAAGAGTAGCCATCCGGAAAGATAAAAATTCCGGATGGGCGTATAATTAGCACTCACTCTTTATGTTCAGGGTGTTGACTATCGGCAGTAACCTTCCTGAGAAATTGATAAGTGATTTTCATAAAATTTTCATAATGGGTAAAATATGCAAAATGACCTGCACCTTCGATTATTTCAAGTTGTGAACCCGGAATCAACTCAGCCGCTCTTTTACTTTCCTCAACAGGTACAGCCATATCTTTTGATCCATGAATGATGAGTGTTGGTACTTTAACCTCTGAAACGGGTGGATCAAATGAGGTAAACTGTTTTTCATCATTTAGCCGCCCGGCTGCCCTTCGTGAAGGGGGCCAATAGTTCCACAATTTATTTTTTATCATTTCTACTTTTTGGGGGTCTTCAAATATTAGTTTTATACTTGTTTGATCCGGTATTAAACCGGTCAGCATCGACTTTAAGACCTTATCATTTTGCATCAAGGAAAAAAGTCCCCACATGAAGAAATCAGATTTCATAAAAAATGGCGCTTCATATCCCATTGGGCTCTCTTTTTGTGAGACCGCCATTGCCAAACCCAGTGCGATAGTTTTTTCAGGAAAAAGTGCGGCAAAACTGATTGCGGCAGGTCCACCTCCGGACCCACCCAATACAACTACCCTTTCTATTCCTAATGTATCCAGTAAAGCTGAAAAGGCCCTGGCCTGTTCAATAGGTGTTTTACCTACCTGTAAAGGCGTGCGTAAATAACCAGGTCTGGAAGGTACCAGTACACGATATCCATCTATAGGAAAAGGAAAGTCATAACCACCTGGTGTTCCGTGCAGTAAAAGGATTACATGCCCCTTATCGCCTGTTATTTTGTATTCAATATTTCCGGCTGAGGTTTCAGCCAATTTACTATCTGCTTCTATTTTTTTAAGGCGGCTATTTTTATCTACAAGATAAAAAATAGAGATAGCGGCAGATACAAAAATTAACAGGCAAATAAGACTAAGCAATATCTTTTTAATCATTTATTACCTCCAACAATATAGTGGGTGTAGATACTGAGGCAATTCCAACGATCCAGCCCAGTTTTTGAAGTTTCATATATACTCCTAAAAGATGTCATTAACCCGATTAATAATATCAATCTTTCACAATTAGAGAGAAAATCTAAAACATATAAAAAATGAAAACAAATAAAGGCAGATAATGCTCAGCGGCCTTGATATGAACTGTATTCCGAAAGATTAGGTCCGAATTATGAGTTTGAGATGTATCAATATTTAACTTACGTGAAAATAGAAAATAATACCATGTGAGTCAAGAAAAGAGTGAGTCATACAATTGGTATTTAGTTTATCAGCGAATTATGTTTATGAGTATTTAGAAACAAAAGGGACTTTCAGGTGAATATGTTTATGAGTGCAATCAAATTCAGGAAACTTGATCTTGTTTGAGAAGATTGAAGGGTAGCATAAGTGTAAAAGG
>CAYWRH010000168.1:0-8522 GCA_964460435.1 uncultured Desulfatiglans sp. | reverse complement strand
TCAATAATTAAGCGGGAAATTAATGTGCACAATTTAAGCCCGGACGAATTCATTAAACTGAACAGGAAAATAGAGACTTCAAAATTAAAGCTACTTGAAATTGATAAGTCAGAGAAAAAGAAAAATGAACTGAATAGGGGACTGAATGATAGAATATCCGAATTAAACAGATTGTGGCATGACGAGTATAAAATCCTTGAACAGGAAGTATCCCGTATTAATGAATATGAGAGCAGTCTTTCCATATCTGTAGAATATAAAGGGAGAAAAGATATTTTCGATGCAAAATTGCGAAAAATATTTTCTGGTACTGGAATAAGAGGAGCGACATACAATGATATCGAGTCTCACTATTTGGACTTTATTGAAATCTATCGTGACCTTGATTTGCTTAATATGAAACTCAATATCAGTGACAATCTAATAAGTGAATTTAAGAAGCGGTTTAGCGATAATTTATTTGAATTGCTGACTTTCCGTATAGAAGACAGGTTTATTATTAAATATAACAATAAACTATTGCAAGACCATTCTCTTGGCCAGAGGGCAACTGCGCTTATATTATTTCTTTTGGCGCAGAAAGATGCAGATGTATTAATTATAGACCAGCCTGAGGATGACCTGGACAACCAGACTATTTATGAGGATGTTATTAAGCAGATAAAGGCATTAAAAGGAAATATGCAGTTTATATTTGCGACCCATAACCCAAACATCCCTGTATTGGGAGACAGCGAAAAGATTATTTCATGTATTTATGCGGAATCAAAAATACAAACTATCGCAGGAACCATTGATAATCCTGAAACACAGGAACAGATAGTTACAATTATGGAAGGCGGCAAAGAAGCATTCTGTCGTCGTAAAAATATATATGAATTATGGAGTAAAAAATAATGGATGCACTTGAGCTTCTTGAAATCATAAGTACCGGCGAAACAAGCAAAGTCCAGTTTAAAGAATCCATCAGCTCGCCTGATGCTTTGGCATCGGAATTTGTGGCAATGAGTAATTCGCTTGGTGGACTTATATTAATTGGTGTTAAAGACAAAACAGGTGAAATAGTCGGACTGAATCATAAAGAAATACAGGAAACAGGCCAGCTAGCAGCTAACGTGGCTACTAATAATATTATTCCTCTGATTTATATTGAGACAGAGATTGTATCAATTGAGATATCAGGTGAAAAAAAGAATATTCTTGTTTTGCATATTAAAGAAGGTGTGAGTAAGCCTTATAAAGACCGGGAGTTGAGGGTCTGGATAAAACAAGGGGCAGACAAAAGAAGGGTTACAGATAATAATGAATTGCTTCGTCTTTTCCAGAGAGGAGGAAATTTATATGCCGATGAGATGGAAGTGCCAAATACTTCTATGGCTGATATTAATTTAGATAAATTAAAAGAATACTCAGTCAAAGTATTTGAAAAAGATTTTGATGATATCGGCATTACTTTGGAACAAATAGCGAATAATATAAACATAGTGAGAAATAACAGATTAACACTGGGAGGCCTTCTGTACTTTGCAAAAAACCCTCAAAAATATAAACCTGTTTTTTGTATCAAAGCGGTTTCTTTCTTTGGAAATGATATTGAAGGCACTGATTACAGGGATAGTAAGGATATAACTGGCACCATTCCTGAGTTATTTGAAAAAGGAATGTCGTTTTTCACCAGTAATTTAAAAAGTAGCCAACAGGGGCAAGATTTTAATACACTGGGTAAACTTGAAATTTCAAAAATTGCGTTGGAAGAGCTTCTACAAAATGCACTGATACATCGTGATTACCTGAAAAATGCTCCAATACGATTGATGATATTTGATAACCGTCTAGAAATAATAAGCCCTGGCACGCTGCCTAACAACCTCACGGTTGAAAATATAAAATCAGGAAACGCAGTTGTGAGAAACAATCTCTTGGCTTCATACTGTGTAAATACTATGCCATACAGAGGGTTTGGTTCCGGAATAAAAAGGGTGCTAAAAGAACAACCAAATACGGAATTAATTAATGATGTAGAAGGGGAGCAGTTTATTGTAAAGATACCGAGACCTGATATTTTTTAGTTATATTATCAAAGTTTGAGTATTTTTAAAAAGGGTACTCTATATGTTGAAATGCGGTAATATTGGGTTTCCCTCCTTTCATTGTTTTTGGGAAATGAAAAAAATCATCTATTGAATGCTTTCAAAATATGAATCTGTAAACCCGTCAAGGAGCAGGAAAGACTCTATTTTAATGGAAAAGACACATGATGATTTGTCATTCAGGAAGACCGCCAGCTCAGGGTGTCTCTCTATAAGATCCTTTTTTACAAGAGAAAGGTCATGCTCATTTTCTATATGTGAAAATCTGCCAGTGACTGTAAGCGCCTTTGCCGGGTCACCTTTTTTGCTGGCCCTTGTGTCTATCAGAAGGCTTACCGAGCTGTTGGTCTCAAGATTTCTATATTTATCCGAATCCCTGCTAGTAACCATGTACAGATATTTACAATCTTTATCAACTGTATAGGCCATTAGAGAGCAGTGGGGCTTATTGTTTAAGGCTGTTGCAAGCACACAATATTTTTCATCCCTTACCATCTGTTTCATTTTTTCCAGCATTCTCTTAAGCCCTCCTGTCTTATATTTTTACTATTGACCTATATTAAGATAATGTTAATCAATTTTCAACCAGTACGCTCTTGAGATATGAATTCGTTTAGCCTTAATTATTAATAGCGGAGGTGCCAGATATTAGTATAATCTTGTTATTAAGAGAGGATTCTGTTAATTTTAACAAAAATTCAATATGGACCTATATGAGTAAATATCCGATCTTTTTATTACTGTTTTTTCTTTTTTTCTTTCATGGAATTCCGGATGCTATTGCTATAGAAGAGATAAAATACAATGTGATCGAAAAGCAGGGTGATTTTGAGATCAGGAAGTATGATGATCATTACGATGGAAACAATACCCCAACCCCTGGATGCAGATGTAAAAATAAAAATGGAAGAGGGGAAAACCTTTGCCGCCTATAAATACTCCGGCGGATGGGGCAAAGATAGATATGATAAAATGAAACAGAAACTGTTATCAACCATTTCCAGCAGAAACATCAAAACCATAGGAGAACCACTCTTTGCAAGGTACAATTCTCCATTTATGCCATGGTTATTTCGCAGAAATGAAATTTTGATTGAAATAGAATATAAAAAATAGATACATTATAACTTCCCAGTATTTATATAATAAAAGAACTTTATTAAAAGGAGAAAACCTGTGGTTTCTCATTTACCTGACAAAATGTTATCATCAGCTAAAAGGGTGATAATAATTGGCGCCGGGCCTGGCGGGCTTTCGGCTGGTATGCTTCTTGCCTCAAAAGGGTATTCAGTTGATATCTACGAAAAAGAGGCCAAAGTCGGAGGAAGGAATTCCTTTTTTAAACTGGGAGACTATATATTCGATATCGGCCCTACCTTTTTAATGATGAAGGATGTGCTTGAGGATATTTTTATAAAGTCCGGCAAAAGACTTGAGGATTTTGTTGATGTTACACAGCTTGACCCCATGTACCGTTTAAGGTTTGCAGACGGAAGAGAACTATATCCATCTCCTGACAAAGAAAAGATGAAGAGGACAATGGAACAGTTCTCTCCGGGGAGTTTCAATGGGTACCTGAAATACCTGAAAAAGGAAGAGATAAAATACAATAAACTCATTCCATGCCTTTCCATTCCCTATGGCCGTTTAAGCGATTTTTTTAAAAAAAACCTTCTTTATGCACTGCCATATCTTGATGCACATACAAGCCTTTACAATGTTTTGTGCAGATATTTTAATGACCCGGATACCAGAATAGCCTTCACATTTCAGGCCAAATATATAGGCATGTCGCCATGGACTGCCCCGGGGCTATTCAGCATCATATCCTACATAGAGCATGGAGGCGGGATATTCCATGTTAGGGGAGGCCTTAACAGGTTATCAAACGGCATGGCCGAGGCGGTCAGACAATTAGGCGGCAGGATCCACCTGGGCACACCCGTAAAAAGGGTTATTGTAGAAAACAGAAAGGCAACCGGTGTTGAACTGGAAGATGGCAGGGCAGAAAAGGCCGATTATATAATCATCAATGCAGACTTTGCGCATGCCATGACCCATATTGTGGATAAAAACAACAGGCGAAAATGGACCGATGAAAGACTTATTAGCAAGGATTACTCATGCTCTACCTTTATGCTCTATCTGGGGGTAAAAAGGGAGTTCAGGGATATCCCTCACCACAGCATCATTTTTGCAAAAGACTATAAACGTAACATTAACGAGATCACGGAGCAAAAAATTCTCTCGGAGGATTTTTCATTCTATGTGCAGAATGCCTCTGTAACTGACAATACCCTTGCGCCGGAAGGTAAAAGCACTATCTACGTTCTTGTTCCTGTCCCAAATAAAAAGGGCATAATAGACTGGGAAAAGGAGAGGCTCCCCATGCGGGACAGGGTTATTGAGGCCCTTGCCACAAAGGGTGGCTATAAAGGGCTTACAGAAAATATAGAGGAGGAAAAGATAATAACCCCTGATGACTGGGAAAAGGAGCACTCTGTTTATCTCGGGGCAACCTTTAACCTTGCCCACAGCATAAAACAGATGCTCTATTTCAGGCCCCATAATGAGTTTGAAGAGTTTAAAAACTGCTACCTTGTGGGCGGGGGCACACATCCCGGAAGCGGGCTTCCGACCATTTATGAATCAGGGAAGATCTCTGCCGGGCTTATCATGAGAGATGAAAAATGAATAGAGATGGATGGCAGAATGAGCGGGTAAAGGTGGGGATAAGCGCCTGCCTGATGGGCGATGCAGTCCGGTATGATGGCGGCCATAAACATGACAGGTATCTGACTGATACCCTCGGTCAATATGTGGAATATGTAAAGGTCTGTCCTGAAGTGGAGTGCGGGCTGCCAGTGCCCAGGGAGAGCATGCACCTCACCGGAGATCCCGGATCACCCCGGCTTGTGACTGTACGAACTGATATTGACCATACTGAAAGAATGGTGTCATGGGCAAAAAAGCGGGTAAAAGAGCTTGAAAATGAAGAGCTGTGCGGATTTATCTTTAAGAGCGGCTCCCCCAGCAGCGGCATGGAAAGGGTGAAGGTCTATAATGAAAAGGGCATTCCAGCCAATAATGGCACAGGAATTTTTGCCGGAATCTTTATGGGCCATTTTCCCTTAATACCTGTGGAGGAAGAGGGGCGGTTACATGACCCTGTTTTAAGGGAAAATTTTATAGAGAGAATCTTTGCCCTGAAACACTGGCGTGAGGTCATCAAAGAATCAAAGAGCATGGGTAATTTGGTGCGCTACCATACAAAAAATAAGCTTCTTATCCTGTCACACAGTGAGGTGCACTACCGCAAAATGGGAAGTCTTGTGGCAAAAGGGAAGGGGTTACCCGTCAAGGAATTATATAATGAATATGAAACGCTGCTTATGGATGCCCTTAAACTAAAAACCACCCGAAGCAAAAACTGCAATGTGCTTCAGCATATTTTAGGATATTTTAAAAAGGAGCTTACTTCTGATGAAAAGCAGGAGCTCCTTGATATCATACTGGATTATAGGAACGGTTTTATACCGCTGATTGTCCCTGTAACACTCATTAATCATTATGTCAGAAAGTACGGGCAGCCTTATCTTAAAGAGCAAACATACCTTAACCCTCACCCCATGAATCTCAAGCTGAGAAATCATGTTTAAGAACCATACTGGATAAAGGAGATGAAAAACAGTTACAATGACAGATGAACTGCCTGATCCTCTATTATCTCTTTCAGGATACAGCGAGATAATTAACCTGTATGAAAGATACACTCCTGAATCAGTAATGATCTCCTCAGAAAAAGAGCTGAACAATATTATTGATTATTTACTAAATCAATTGGCGCTAAAAGAGGAGTTGTATCTTCAAAACCAGATACCTGTCGATTATGATGGCAAAAGAAAATTATTACGGGCGCTGCTCAATATCCGTCCTCCCGGTGCAATGGAGCAATCATTTATTGATAAACTGGACATGCTGCTTCAGCATGAGCTTAAAGAGAGGAGTCTTGCAGACCCCAGCGCCCTGTTGCCTGTATCAAAAATATTCCCCTGCAGCCGGCTTAAAAACCCTGGCCTTATCTTTTTATGGAGGGGGGATATTACATCTCTAAAGGCAGATGCTATTGTCAATGCTGCAAATGATCAAATGCTTGGCTGCTTTCAACCCCTCCACAACTGTATTGATAATGTTATTCACAGCGCAGCAGGCCCGCTTCTGCGTGAAGACTGCAAGACTATCATGGATATGCAGGGGAGAAGGGTAAAGAGAGGGGATGCCAAGATAACAAGGGGCTACAATCTGCCCTCAAGGTATGTAATCCATACAGTAGGCCCCATAATCATGGGGGATCATGTCTCTGAAAGGCAGAAAGAAGAGCTTGCATCGTGTTATAAAAGCAGCCTTATCCTTGTCTCTAATATTAAGGATATAAAATCAGTTGCGTTTCCCTGCATATCAACCGGGGTTTTCAACTTTCCAGGGGGGCTTGCTGCTGAAACCGCAATAAAGACAGTGGACAACTGGCTTGATACTAATCCCCATCATTTGACCCATGTTATCTTTAATGTATTTCTTGAGGAGGATTTTCACCTGTATGAACGAATATTCAGGGGATAGAGTAATAGAGATCATTGCCGATTTTATAGAAAAAAGCGAACGCATACTGATCGGCGGCGGGGCAGGGCTCTCTGCATCTGCCGGCATAGATTATACAGACACAAAGACCTTTGCAAAACTCTTTCCAAGATGGGTGGAAAAGGGTTATCGCATGCAGTATGAGTTTATTGGGTTTGAGGATTGGACAGAGGGGGAGAGGTGGGCCTACTGGGCAACACACATTAACCATGTGTTCTATCAGTTCCCAGTAAGCCCTGTATATAAAAGGCTCCATGAGATTGTAAAGGGGAAAGACTTTTATGTGATCACCTCCAATGCGGACGGCATGTTCATAAAGAGCGGGTTTGAGCCAGATCGGGTCTTTCAGGCCCAGGGCAACTATGACAGGCTTATGTGCATGAAACGCTGCACTAATGAGACATGGCATACAAAACCCTTTATAGATAACGCCCTTGCCGCAATAGACCATGAGATATTCAGTGTGGCTGATGAGGCTATTCCCCTTTGCCCGAGATGCGGGGGCAGGATGACCGTTGCATTCAGGCAGAGGGAGGATTATGAAGAGTGGGTTGAGCGGTATGAAAACTGGATAAATGGTGTTATGGATAAAAGGCTTGTTGTTATGGAATTCGGCGTGGGGTTTAATACCCCGGGTGTAATAAGGAGGCCATTTGAGTATCTGGTCTATTCACATGATAATGTGCTCTTTGTCAGGGTAAACAGGTCATATGCAAGTTATGCCAATACGGGCCACCCCCAGATACCCTATGAGATCAAAAACAAATCTATATCAGTAAACGGGGATGCTGCAAGTTTTATAGAGAGGTTGCATAATTTTATTAAACAGGGTAAATAATCATTGTTTTCAGACGGTTGAATTTTGAATATGGAAAAACTCACAGGATGAAATATGGATAATAGCTATAACGAAAGAAGGAAAGAAGAGAGAATACCTGCAACGATGTCAAGTGTGGAGTTTTCAGTAAATACCCTTGAACTTGTTTATCAGTTTAAGATAATTGAAACATCTGCCTCAGGTATGAGTTTTATTATCAAAGAGGGGTCTGCCGTGCTTGAACATATGAAGGAAGGCATGATAATTGACATGAAGTTTTACCCCGAAGGTGTAAGAGAGGCTCCCAGGTTTCTCAAGACCAAGATAATGCATATCACAAAATCTGAAACAAGCCGTTACCGGGGCCATTATCAGGTGGGCATAATGCTGGTACAAGATAGTTAAAGGGCCTCATTTTATAACAGCCTCATAACCATTGCCCCTCCAGCGGCAAATGATGTTCCCTATGATTATATCTGCATGATTCAGTGTTTGACTATCAAGAATGCCAATTAAGTTGGGATGTCCGGGTCTGTCAATCGGGATATAGGGGATAATGGCTGGCCCGATATTTTCCAATTTATCATCTGTTGCCTTGTATATCTTTAAGGCACAATTCCCCTTGTCGCTGCAATATTCAGAATGACCCAGATAGGAAAAGATCTCATGCCTGTTGTCACCATCTATATCCTTCAGTGCAATAAATATCTTTAGTTTTTTCCCAATAGCCTTTTCTGCTTCATTGAACTCTTTCTCATTGGCTTTTATTATCAGGTCACGTTTTTCCTGGTGTCTGGTATGAGAAAAGAGCAGCCATTTGATATCCTTCAATGTTAATTGAAATTGCAGAGAATCATCTGTCCCTTCTATTTTGCTATCCGCAGGGCAGGGCGCTGTTATGGCTGTAAAAAGAATAAATGTAATGATTAAGATTTTTAATTTATATATTTCTTGCATTTGTAACTCCCCTACTTCAG
>CAYWRH010000167.1:0-8853 GCA_964460435.1 uncultured Desulfatiglans sp. | reverse complement strand
CAAGTAATTTAATATTTTCATGACATGAAAGAACCATAAAGGTTCTTGAAAAGTTATAATATTAAAAACATAATATCAGAAAATTTGATAGCTTCGGATGGCTAGATTATAATTCTATGGTGTAATTTTAATTCAAAATCCAATATTGCTATCAATATTACCTGTATGCTAGTATTGCATTAAAAATATTGGCATTTTGGGGAGGCGGCTTTGATTCAAACAAATAAAAAGGAATACCAGGATTATATAAATAGATGGCAACTAGTAAAAGAGGTCGAAGATAGTGAAGTACAAGACGCACCTTTTGATCTTCTATTTAAACAAACCCTTTCTATTTGGGACATTAGCAGATCGCTGGGTTTCGATAGTTATAAAGATACCAACGAATATGTCTGGGCCTATCTGCAAAAAAAATGGATAGAATCCAATGCCGGAAAATAAAGAATCTCATCTCATACCAGCTTTAAAAAGTATCAGTCAGTTACTTAAAGAAAAGGATATAGAGGGTATCATTATCGGGGGGCTTGCGGTAAGTTTGATTGGCAGACCAAGATACACTAATGATATTGACCTTGTGATCTTAAACCTGGATGATCGTTTATCTGAATTTCTTGCCAGACTTAAAAAACTGGGGATTATACCCAGAATAGAAAAAGTTGAAGAATTTGCCCTTAAATCAAGGGTACTATTAATGAGGCATATTGATAGCGGAATCAATATTGATATTTCAATGGGGATTTTACCTTTTGAAATTAATGCTGTAGCACGGAGGCATGTTAAATCTTTCTCAGGACTGGAACTTGTTCTGCCTTCTCCAGAGGATCTAATTATTTTTAAAACAATGGCCAGCCGTCAGCAGGACATAGAAGACATTAAGGTTCTCCTGAATCGTTATCCAGATCTCGATAAAAAGTATATTTTATCTTATGTAAAAGAATTCTCAGAAATACTGGACAGGGAAGATATATATAGCAATATTGAAAAATTAATGGGCTGATACAACACCTTTTCAGTGTTTTTTTGAGCCAATACCTCCTATTACCATATCACTGCAATCTATCTTATCCTGTTTATAATATTAGTGGTTGATGAACCTTCAATAAAGAGAATGCTTTTTACCTCTCCTCCTGCTCCTTTAACTATATCAGCGCCCACAATATCATCCTCCTTCCAGTCTCCTCCCTTTACAAGCACATGGGGGACTATCTTTTTTATCACCTCATAGGGGGTCTCTTCATCAAATATAATGGCCATGTCAACGCAGCCAAGGGCAGCTATCATTTCGGCCCGCTCATTTTCTGGCACCACAGGCCTTGATGGCCCCTTTAACGCCTTAACTGATCTGTCGCTGTTTACTGCCACTAATAAAAAATCCCCAAGTCTTTTTGCCTCATAAAGATACCTTGCATGGCCTATATGCAGTATATCAAAGCAGCCGTTTGTAAATACTATCCTTTTTCCCTCCTTTTTAAGGAGGTTGACCTCTTTCTGGGCGCTATCTATTGATTTGATCTTATCTCTGTGATCCTTCATATCTTCTCCCTATGCTAGTCAGTATATGGCTGTACGCGCCAGCGTAAGACCTAAGACCCTTTCACAGCCTGCCTTTTTAAGTATCCTTGCGCATTCATCCATTGTATTTCCAGTAGTTGCGACATCATCCACCAGTATAATGCTCTTCCCCTTAAGGCTATTACTGTCAGTTGCCTCAAATGCCCCCTTTACATTTTTTCTTCTCTCTTCCAAACTTAGCCCTGTCTGTGTTTCAGTATATCTGATTCTTGCAAGTGTGAAATAGTCTGCCTTAATATCAATCAATCCGGCCATTGCCTTAACCAGAAGCACACTCTGGTTAAATCCCCTCTGCCTGAGTTTCCTTTTATGGAGAGGCACAGGTATCATGACCATACCATCTAAATCATCTATCCACTCTTTTAAAAAGTCTGCGAGGAGGCGGCCCAGGGATTTTGCCAGATATGATTTGTCTGAATACTTCAACCGTTGGATTGCCTCCATGATTTTGTCTTCATAAAGGTATGGCGCCCTCAGTTCATCATAAAAGGGCCTTTTACGGATGCATTTTTCGCAGAGATGATCCTCTTCTGACTTTGACTTAAAGGGCACACCGCATATTGTGCAGACAGGGTGAGTAAGCAGGGGCAAAGTTGAAAAACAGTTATCGCATATGTCAGGGAACTTTCTCTCGTAATAATCAAGAAAGCCCAGGCATATGTGGCATCTTTTGGGGTATATGATATCTATAAGCCCTGTTAAAAGATTCATTGCCTGTCCTTATCTATAAATTCCTTAAATGGCTTCATTATTGGTATTGATGGGGATAATAGCACAAGATAAGTAAATTTGCACATGGCAATGGAGCTATCGGGCAAAAAAAGTTAACTGGCCTTTAATGGCAGGAGCAATGGGGAGATCAGGAACTATAGAGATGGTGAATCCATTTTTAATGAGATATATTTAATCCAGTAAATCTCTTGTGTCACCGAATAACAATCTCGGCCATCTCTTATCATCATGAAGGCCTTGATTTGAATCGATTTATCCGGTAGACTTTAACAAAACATTAAAATTGGATAAGCGCTAATGAATAAGAAAGCCATAACAAAACATGACATTTATCAAGAGCTTTCCGGTTTCTCTGAAGAGGATTTATATGACATGAATCCTGATTCATTAAATGCCTGTGCCAAGCAGAAATGAACATAAAATTTATTCATACTGCTGACATTCATTTAGGCAAAACCTACAGAAACTCACCCGGAGAGGCAGCACGCTATGAAGACTTTTTCATGTGCCTTTCAGGTATTGTTGCAGATGCCATAAACGAAAAGGTTGATTTTATTCTAGTTTGCGGAGACCTGTTTCATGAGGGCCAGATACTCCCCAGAACATTTGCCAAAACTATTGAGGCGCTTCAGCCGCTTAAGAATGCCGGCATCCCGTGCATTGCCATAGAGGGTAACCATGACTGGATTCACAGGCGCAATAATATCTCATGGATGGAGGCCCTGTCAGAGATGGGCTATATCTGCCTCTTGCGTCCGGGAAGGAGAGAGGATGGCAGCTACCGGTTTGACCCGTTTGATGAGGCAACTGGTACAGGCGGCCATATTGAGATCAATGGCCTCAACATTTATGGCCTGGGTTATATAGGCGCACAGGCAGGGAGCCATGTTGAGCGCATATGTAATGCAATAACCACTCAGAACAACCTGCTGCTTTTTCATGTGGGCATATGGAAATACTCCCCTGTTGAGATAGGCAATATGAAGCTTGAAGAGGCCTACCCCCTTGCTGAAAGGTTCAGCTATGTGGCGCTCGGCCACGGTCATAAACCATATGTGGTTGAAACCCCTGATACAAAACCCTTTGCATATAACCCCGGATCACCTGAAAGGGTAAATTTTGGTGAGGAAAAATATGACAAGGGATATTATTTTGTAAAGGTAGATGATGGTAAATTTTCACCTGAATTCAGGCCAGACAGCCCCAGGCCCATGCTTGTCGAGACTATAAACCTTAACGGCTGTGCAAATGCAGATGAAGCTCTCAGTGCATTTAAAAAACAGGCAGAAGAAAGACTGGCGGGCATATCAGATAAACGATCACCTCTTATAGAACTGAAACTCACAGGCAGGATTGGCTTTCACCCCTTTGAGCTGGGCCGTGAGAGGCTGCGTATTGCCATTGAGGAAATCGTTAACCCCCTTCACCTTGAGATTATTAACAGGCTTTCACTCTCTACAAATACCGAAGGCAAAGAGGTTGTAAAAAAATCACTCACTGAGATTGAGCATGATGTCCTGCTTGAACTGATTGGATCACACAGTGAGTACAGGGACAAAAAGGAAGAACTGGCCCGGCTCTGCTTATCCATAAGGGATGCTGTAATTAGGGGTGAGGCGGATGACGATGAACTGTTGGGCCTTATAGAGGATAAGGAATAATTATGCAGATACTCTCAGTGCACCTCAAAAACATAAAGCCTCATCGTGACAGAAAACTCAATTTTGTTAAAGGTATAAATGTGCTTTCAGGCAGCAATGGCGCAGGCAAAAGCACCATACTTGAGGCCATAGGCTATGCACTGTTTGGTGTTGATGCGCAGGATTTTGTCGGTAATATTAACCGCTTTATAACCATTGGTGAAAAGAGGGGAGAGGTAACAGTAACCTTTATTGCTTACGATGGTGATAGATATATGGTCTCAAGGTCTGTTGGCCCAGCCTCTAAATGGCTCCTTTACAGGGAGACTGGCGGTTCTTTTGAGGTGGAGGAGCATGCAGGCGTTACAGAAACTGAGGCGCGAATAAAGGGGCTTCTGGGCCTTACTGGCGGGCGCCCCCTTGCTGAGCAGTACAAGCTTGTTATAGGGCCATTTCAGAATGAGTTTCTGGGGCCGTTCATTATAAAACAGCCCACAAGACGTCAGGAGGCATTTGACGAAATCCTGGGGATTGATGCCTGGCGCAAGACATACAAGGGCACCAGTACTATGCTGTCATCTTTAAAAAACAGGATTGAGGTCATCAAGGCAGAGATAGAAGGAAAACAGGAGCAGGTTGCAGCCCTACCCGACAAGAAAAAAGAGCTTAAGGAGTTGGTTGCAACTACTGAAGCTGAACAAAAGAATCTGTTAATAAATCAAAATGCCTTAACTGAAAAAGAAAAAGAACTCGCAGCTCTCGACAAACAGGAAAAGGATATTGTCAGTAATAAAAATGAGATACGTCTCCTTGAAAACCGCATACAGGAAGGTAAATCGAAGATAACTGATCAGGAAAAACAGGTAAAGGAGGCTCTTAAGGCCCTTCTCCTTATGGAAAAGAGCCGCCCAGGGAAGGAGGCCTTTGAAAAGGCGGATGCT
Source organism: uncultured Desulfatiglans sp. (assembly GCA_964460435.1). Taxonomy (GTDB): domain Bacteria; phylum Desulfobacterota; class DSM-4660; order Desulfatiglandales; family HGW-15; genus JAAZBV01. Next base: position 3,968 of record CAYWRH010000167.1, on the reverse strand, counting down.
CAACTGAAGATATTGAGAGAGCAGGAGAAAGAGCGGCGGGAGATAGAAAAGGATATAAACAGACTGGAGAAAGAAAGGACTGCCCTTAGGCAGAAAATAGAACACGAAAACAGGGAAGCTGAGAGAACTGAAAAAGAGCTGGCAGAGGAAGAAAACCGGTTGAAAATGGAACAAAAAGATCTGGCTGTTGATAAAAGCCTTGAAAATAGTGCAGCCCGATTGCCGGGATTAAAAAAAGAAGAGGAGAAGCTTCATTCACTCAAACGTTCTTTAAAGGGAAAACTTGAGGGCTTAAAGGAAGGGAAGGAAAAACTCGCTGAAGGCATATGCCCCTTTTTCAGGGAAGAGTGCCAGAACATTAAAGGCAAATCTTACAGGGATATCTTCAGTAACAGGGTTAATGCTCTGGATAAAGAAAATCTGGATATTGATTCAAGGCTAACAGAACTGGGAAAAGAGATAAAAGCTGCTGAGAATGCTGTAAAGCTGCTTGATGCCATAAAAATAAAGGGAAAGGAGCTTGAAAGGCAATTTAAAAATATATCCAAAAAGCAGGAAGATAATAAGAAACGCAAGCTGGATATAGATAAAATTCGAAAAAATCTTGAGGAGGCAGAAAAGAGGACAGGTGCAAGGAAGAGCGATCTTGAGAGATACAGCAGGATTGATGCAGAAATAACTAATGCTGAAATAATAAAATCAGAAAATCAGGCAGCAAGAGACACATTCTTCGCCAATGAGAGGGAGGCAAAGGATCTTGCGGGCAGGCGCGATTCACTATCCAAGATGATGAAGCTGATGGAAGAGTTAACCCGGGAAATCGATGTCAGGAAGAGGGCCTATACAATGCTTGAAAAGGAATATGACCAGCAAAAACATGCGGAGGTGCGTTCGGCAAAGGAGAAGCTGGTTGGGGATACTGCTGCAATTAAACAGAAGATTGATTCCATGAATAAAGAGAGGCTAAGGCTTGAGGAAGAGATCAGAAAGATGGAGCAGACTAGAAAGGAGATCCATGAAAAGCTTTTACAAAAGAAAAAGCTGGAACAAAAGGAAGAGCTGGTAAAATTCCTTAGAAGCAAGATCTTTAACAATGTATCAGCACAGCTTTCTGAACGGTTCAGGGAAGAGATTAGCCTGAGGGCAGATATTATCTACCGCAGTATAGCTGAAACGGATGAAGAACTTTTCTGGGGTGACAGATACCAGATAGTGCTCAGGGACATGCAGGATGGCGAGATAAGGGAGCGCACTGATGACCAGCTTTCAGGCGGGCAGATAATGAGCGCAGTGGTTGCCCTCAGGCTTGCGCTGCTTCAGACCATTGGCGCAAGGATCGCCTTTTTTGATGAGCCGACATCAAACCTTGATGCAGTAAGACGAGCAAACCTGGCACATGCATTCAGGGCTATAGATATAGGCCAGGAAGAGGTGACAGAACACTGGTATGATCAGCTCTTTCTTATAAGCCATGATGTTAATTTTACAGAGATCACTGACCAGATTATATCTCTGTAATATCTCTTTTATGATATGCCCAGCTGTTCATTGAAGAGGAGCATGTTTCCATATGCAGTGGCCTCAACCTCTTTGCCGTTCTCGAACCTTATAAAGACTGCCTCGGGGAATGTGAGTTTTTTGCCTGTCGGCGCAATGCCCATCAACTCCCCTTTAAATGTGCCGCGCATGGTAACGCGCACTGCCACTTTATCATCGTCTGCAATAATATCTTCAATTGTGACATTCAGGTCAGGGAATGCCCTGCGCATGTTTATAACAAATTCCCTGAACCCCTCAGGCCCTTTAATATCATGGGTGGGGAAATGGTAGATATAGTTTTCAGCCAGTACCTTGTGAACATTTTCAAGGTTGCCTTTATTAACGATTTCCTCAATAACCCGACGGACTATGGCCTTGTTTTCTTCTGCTGACATGGTATACCCTCTATTCTCAATATAGGTTAAAAACCTTTATCCGGCCAGACAGTCTGCCGGACACCCCCTTATAACATTATGCCCCGATCAATTTTTTAATTGTCTCATCCGGTTGATCAAACCTTACATGTATTGAGTGATCTGAAAGCACATGATAGCCTATGCCAACAATCTTGCCGGTCTGTTCTATCTTTTTTGATGTGCCCGCATCAGGAACAACCAGCTGGGTCCTTATCTTTGCGCCGAGCAGCTTGTGGGCTACCTCATTGTTTGAGAGCCTGAATGTGAAGGAGAGGCCTGAAATGGATATGTCATAAAGCACCCCTACAAATGGCTTTCCTGCCGGGGTGCCTGATGAATTCAGAAGCTGGACACCTACCTTGCCATTTAATTTTTTTCGTAAATTACGCCTGCGGTTCATCCCCTTTTTAAGCAATATCTCGGATGCGCGGCCTGTCCTGTTGCAGTAATCTGTCAGTTTCTGTTCGAGCGCAGGATATTTTTCCTTCCACGCCTCCAGATATTTTCTTTCAAGGGAGCGCGCCTTTATCTGTGTTTTGGCAATGAGTGTAACAGTCCTTACAGCTGTGTGGAAAAAAAAGGTATCCTCTCCTGCAATATCACCCGGCTCAAGTATTTTAAGTGATTTTGCCTCATCCTTTATAAAGAGCATATCAATCTGCCCCCTATCCAGAAAATAGAGGTCTGTGTCTGCATCCCCGACCGAGGTGATCACCTCCCCTTCCCTGAAGATCCTTTCCTTCATGGCAAAATAGAGACCATTTGCCTCCTCAGGGGAAAGGGAGCTGTATAATTCTCTCCATACTTCACGGTGATTTTGATCAATAGCCCTGCTCTTTTCATCGTCTATAATATCTGCTGAATCCGATATCTCCTTCAGGGCCATGGGGGCTACATCAAGGAGTTTATCCCTGAGTGCTTCAGCCCTGATAAAATCCTTTTGTTTTGCATGTTCAACTATCAGTTCATATAATAGCTTTACAGCGGCATCCTTATTGCCCTCATTAAGATACTGATCAACAAGTCCTTCCTGTTTTGAGACTGAATCCATGATTTCATCCTCCCAAAGGAATTATTTTGAATGCCTTTATATCATAAATCAAGGCCGCATGCGAAAATAATAGCAGGTCAGTTCATCTTATTTTATTGAATAGGTTGCTTTATATGCCCTTTTTTATTATCTTTATCAGAAAATTATATAAAAAATCAAAAGAGAAATAATATGAACGACTGGTGTGATCAGCATGATAATGTATCAGATGGCGACAGGATTTACCGCTGCACCAAGTGCGGCAAGAGGCTTACACCCCGAAGACTATTTGACGAAAATGGTGAGTTTGCGGGATGGCAACTCCCCCCTCACAAGGAAAAGGGGCATAAAATAAGGGCATTAAGAAAACAGAGGCTTAAAAAATGACAAACAGCAGACCTGTATGGTCATCAGAATCAGGCCGTATTTGCCCGGAATGCGGAAAACCTGTTTTATCCTGCACCTGCAAAAGGAAAATGGATGCCAAAACAGGGGAAAATACCAGAAAATTCCCTGATGACGGGATTATAAGGATCATGAGGGAGACAAAGGGTCATGGCGGGAAAACCGTTACCATAATTGGCAATATATCTATTGGAAACAGTAAGTTAAAGGAGCTGGCAAAGCAGATTAAGAATCATTGCGGCACAGGCGGGACAATAAAGGATGGTGTAATAATTATACAGGGGGATCACAGACAGGCTATTCTGGACGAACTTGCCCGGCAGGGTTACAGGGCAAAGGTCTCCGGCGGTTAAACGATACTATGCATCTTTGTTTTTTGACTTGTGTCATATTAAAAATTGTAGAAATGTCTTTTCATAAGTTGTAATAACATGATAGGTGCCAGGTTTACAGGAAAAGGGAATCCGGCATTCAATTGGCAGCTGTTAAGCATGCGCCAATTAAACTGCCTGAGATAAATTTATTTATTAACCCAAAATCAGGAGAGCTTGATATGACGGAAGAAATAAGTAATGTAA
>CAYWRH010000166.1:0-9215 GCA_964460435.1 uncultured Desulfatiglans sp. | reverse complement strand
GAGCTTGGCAAAATACCACGAAAAGCCGATAACGAGAATATCAACTATAAAAATAATAAAAAAGTATTTATATAGAAATCTGGGCATCAAGAATATCCATTATTTTTTATAGTATTTCGATGAATATATAAAAATATTTTCCACACATCCTAGCAATGGCGGCGTAAGGGTCAATACACTTTTATATATGTCATATATTGTGTCTGATTTATATTCATGTGAGATTTCATTTCTTAGAAGTCTTATTTTTACAAAATCATCAGCGGAGTTGATAATTCCTTTCTTTTCTGCCCTGTTTATACGATCTCGAATAGTCCCTTCATCTTCAAGGTCCAGCGTATCAAAATACCTTAATATTTTTTGAATTATCAGATCGCTCAACCTTGCGAACCGGCTGGTCAGGGCCTCAAAACTTTCAAGTTCATCATTTGTTAAATCATCTCTCAGGCCAATTGAAGAACATTTTTTATAGGAGTATTGAAGAATATCCTTGGCTTTCTCAAGTTCTTTTAACCCATTTTTCATGACTTCTAATAAATCACTCATTGCAGCCTGATACCTTTCTCAAGAGCTAATTTTACAAATGGATCACCCCTGTGTTTTGCTATCAGGAGGTCAACCTTCTGCTCCTCTATTCTTTCAAACAGTGCAGCCTTAATCGCAAGCTTATCAAAAAATTCCAGTTGATCAGATAAGACCAGGATATCTATATCTCCCCCCTTTTTCAGCGCATCTGTCCTTGATCCGAATAAATAGACCTCAGCATCAGGATCTACCTTTCTTACTGATTCTAAAATTGCTCTCTTTTCTTTCTCTGTTAACCGCATATAATAATTATTATCAAAACCCTTGTTCCAAATAAAAAGGTCTGCCTGTCAGTCATTTATTTCATTTGATTCATCTTTAAACCTTGCAGGCATAAGCTCGCCGGCAATGCTGTAAAGGTCTTTCCAGTGGGAGATTGTCTGCCCCACGTCTCTTGTCCAGGGTGATATACCATAATTAAGCATTTTTGTTGAGTCCTTTGTATAGAACATCCTTAATGGCACCCTCATGTAAACACCCTTATGATTATAGTCATCATTAAAGTTAGGCTGATTTATGTTGTCCGTATCAGTAAAGGTTACAAACATTCCAAGTACCACGCCCGTCCTGTATCTCCGGTTTATGTCAAATTTCCAGCCCACATCACCGGCCAGGAATCTTCCGTACTGTGTCTTGAATGTTATGTCAAGCCCAGGGTAATAATAGTAAGCATTACCAAGAAGTGTGTACCTGTCTACATCCATCAGTTCAAACAGTTTTTTGGGCACACGCTTTTTTACCCAGTCTGCTTCAGCGCCGAGCGCCAGGCTGCCATCGCCAAAAAAATAGAGGGACTCACCACCCACGCCAGCATACATTAAATCAAAATATCCCAGGCTTACACGGCTGAACAACCTGTCAGAGAGGCGCACGATCTGGTTGATAATTAATCTGTCAAATGTATAATTTCCCTTTTTGTACTTGGATATATCACTTCTGATAACGTCCTTGGGCAGCTCCTCAGTTGAAGGGGATGAAATATTGGAATAAAAAGGCACAGTAAACCGCGCATAGGCAGATGCACCTTTCCAGAGATCAAATGTGACATATGGATCTATACCGGCTGAAAACTTCCAGAAACCTGAAGGATCATTCCAGTATATATCAAGATCAGGGCTTATTTCCCATTCAAAATTGAAATCTTTATTATCTGAAACCTTCAGATAATTCTTTACATCAGTCTCTGCAATATCATTGGTAATCTCTACCTTGAGGAGCTTATTCACAAAGGTCTCTTCAGGGATATCACCCAGGATGTATTTATCCATATGGTCAGGTTTTACTGAAATTTTGAGGATAGGGAAATCACCATTTTTTACAACTGCTGTTAAAAGCCGGGTATCCTGTGGGGAATGGAAGAGCATATGCCTTAATACCCTTCCGGCTGCCTTCTGGTTTGACAGGTATTTATTATTCTTAAAATCACAGATGATATCTTTACCATCTGTATAAACCGCTACATCATCAAAGCCTGCCTTTTTAATGGCATCATAAATGGATTGGATTACCTCCTTGTTATCTCTCTCATTAAAGGGCCTTCTATCTACAGGCAAAAGAGGGGCCGGATCAGGGTCCTGTGGGAGCACCTGATCACCCAAAAGAGAACCAATGCTGAGGGATAATCCCAGGGTATCACCGCGCTGAAAGGATACCGCCATATCAATGCCCTTTATAATTCTTGCGCGTAAGCCAACGTTGACAGGTGTTTTAGCGCCCTGGGGCACACCACGTGCGCTTGGGACATCATTTTCATATTTAATAGGGTTATATTCTGCCATGAAAATGAACCGGTCACTCAGTTCAAATTCAAAACCGCCAAAAAGGCTGTAACTGTCTGTAAAGAATTTAACCTGACCTCCGCTGAATCTTTTACTCCCTATTCCAAATGTAAGGTCAAGAGGGTACACCTGGCGGCTTATAACAATATATTCACTGCGAAAGAGGCTGGTTCCATGAAAGTCATTAAATCCAATGGCAACAGCAGGCAACTCCCTTGATTCGGCGAATAATTGATATTTGATGTCAAATGCCTTGTCTTTGTTCGAACCATATTCTGGTGTAAGAGCTGAGATATTTGTTATTGCTGTTAACCGGCCGGAAAACTCTAGTCCAGGGAGTATGCCCATCCCAGCATTGATCCACCTGTATGGTGATGCCACCGCACCGCTGAACCTCACCACCCCGTCGTCAAGAATTCTTGCATTAGGGATCTCCATAAGGCCTGTGCCGCCCCAGTTTGATGTGTTAACAAACTGCCGGTCAGATGAAAATGAGTATGCAGAGAATAACAATATAATTAATGTAGAGAGTATAAACAGTGAAAATTTAGATTTTATTTTAGACATAATGCTGATCAACGATAATTTTTTTACAGATTGCAAAACCAGACCAAACGCCACTCAAAATGATAATAACTCCAAACCATCAAACCTGTTTACCTTCTTTTAATATGAAGGTGATGTCAATCTTAATCTTATAATACACTCAATAGCTAATGCCATATATGATTTTTTCTTTTTATGCTTACTATTATTTGGCAGGTCTTTTGATTTTACTTGATATCCTGTGAGTTTTCCCGAAAAGTCCTATAGAAAACGATGAAAAGGAAGAATCAAATGGGTTTACAACTGTAATACCTCTCCAGATAAAACCTGTCTGAAAGTCTTCACTTAAAAGCAGGCGACACTTATTATCTGCAGCAACAGCCATAATCAATGCGTCCCATATTTGTAGCTTATGATCAACTGAAAGATCCATTGCGGCTTGAAATGAAGCCCAGGAGGATTGGGCGACTTCAAAACTATCAGCCCAGCTCATAACCGCCTCTCTCGAAAGCTTCGGGTCTCGACCTGCCTTACCCGTAAGCACCCTGAAGAGTTCTCCCAAAGTCTGGGCAGGTATAAGGATCATTTCAGAGGGTAATTGTTCTAATAGATGAATCGCTTTACTACAGCGTGCCTCATCTCCAATACCTTCTGCATATGCTAAGATATTTGTATCAAGGGCTACTCTCATCATTAATCACTATAAAGGTCTTCGCGTGTCCAATTCCTAATCCCTGTTGCAGATTGGGACTTAAGACGGGATAAAAGAAATTTTTTCATAGCGCTTTTTCGTATGGTTTCTGATGATACAGATATTATCTTTGCTACCGGTGTCCCTCTAGAAAGAATGGTAACCTCTTCACCCGTACGAACTTCTTTCAATAGTTTAGAAAAACCACGATTTGCATTAGCTGATGATATAGTCTTCATAATAACCCTTTCATTAAAGTAGTTAATAACACTACTTTAATGGAAGATAGCCCGACTGTCAATTGGTTTTCCTGATTTTCTATTGACCCATATAAAAGGGGCCAAATAACAAAAAAGCCGGGATGACGCACTGCCCCCGACTTTTCAGACTGCTGACTTCTGAACTTACCACTATCTTCTAAATTCCTCTAATTTAACAGTACTCAGTTTTCACATTCATCAGAAATAGAATGGATTGTCAAGCCCAGTCATAAACCTTTAAACCTTTAACTCTACCGAATTCTTTCACATTATGAGTTATAACAGCAAGATGATTTGCCACGGCAATTGAAGCAATCTGAGTATCTCTTTCACTAATAATCAAACCTTCTCTTTCAAGTTGTGATCTGATGATCGCATATTTCTCTGCTGCTGTTTCATCAAAAGTATATAAACTCAATAATGCCGAAATCTGCCTTAACTTTTCTCTCCTTTCTTTCTTTTTCACAGGTGATTTTTCTATTCCGTATAATATTTCTGCAAGGGTTATAGCTGAAATCGATAGATCCGCGGGAGAACATTTCTTTATCCGGCTGATTATACCCGCATCCCCTCTCATCCAGTAACTAACTATATTCGTATCAAGCAGATACATAAATCAATCTATTACAGGGACATCTTTAGAGGGAAGGGCTTTTGGGATGGGAAAATCAGGATCAGATGCAAATAATTCCCAGAAACCTTCGGGCCACTTGCTCCTTTCAAGGGGCTCAAGTATTATCTTATCGCCTTTTCGGCTGATTTTAACTTCATTTCCTTTTAGGCGGAAGACCTTCGGCAAACGAACCGCCTGTGAGCGGCCATTTTGAAATATCTTTGCTATTGCTTCCATAATTCACTCCCCTTATAATGATATATACCAATATATACCAGTCATCGGTCTATGTCAATCCATTCCCACATACATTTCATCTCTTATCTCAGGCCTCAAGTCTCAGGTCTCTGACCTCCGTCCTCTGCTTACTGTCTTCTTTTTTCCCTGTCCGCCGAAGCTTTAACGAAGGAGGATTATCTTCTTCCTAAAGCCTACTGTCGACCTCCTGATTTTTGTCTTAGGTCTAAGGTCTTTTATTCCGGCCTCTAACCTCTGTGTTCTCTCTCCTGACCGCTGTATTCTGTCCTCTGTCTCCTGACTTCTGTCTTCTGCCCTCTGGTTAATGTCTTTCCAGCCTCCCAGCTTTCCAGCATTTTCTTCCTACAGTCTAAAGCCTCCTGACTACAGTCTACTTTTTCCCCTGACTTCTGTCTTTTGACTTCCGACCTCTGATTTTTGTCTTTCCCCTTTCAGCCTTGAGCTTCGAGCTTTCTTCCCTACAGTCTAAAGCCTATTGCCTACAGCCTTCTTCCTTATCCTCTCAACCACCCTGTCCAAATCCTCTTCATTCATTTCATTGAGGGATGGCCTTTACCCTGACAATACAATTTGCCCAAACAAAAATACTGAAAAACAAAAAAAGCATAATTATGACTGGTGCTAACCCGAATTGTTTCATAAACAGAATACCTATCCCCACTATCAACTGGAGTGCCCCATACCCAACAGAAACCTTCCAGTGAGCAATACCCATCTCATTTGCAAGGATTTGATAAAAGTGTCTTCTATGGGCTTTAAGAAGATTTTCACCATCTTTAAGACGCACAAACATTGTTACAAATTCATCTGCATAGAATGGAAAGAGAAATCCCGCAAGGCATATGAAATCAAGAAAATTCGTGGAAAGCATAACCACAAAAGATGCAAAAACAAATCCGAGCAGAATGCTGCCAACATCGCCCATAAATACTTTCGCGTTTGGGAAATTAAAAGGAAGAAATCCAATACACGATAAAACAATAGAGACTGCCAGAATTGTTAATTTACTATCTCCCTGAGAAATATGATTATGGAAAGCAAGCAAGCTAAAAGCAACAATAGCTGTAATACCAGCAATGCCATTAATGCCATCCATAAAGTTATACCAGTTAGTGGTGGCGACGATGAAAAAGATAATAAAAATAGAAATTAGGATAGAGGAAACAGGAGAGAGTCTTAGGGCCGCAAAAGAAAAAACATCAGAAAGGATAAAAGCACATATGACGAAGAATATAGCTAAAATAAATTGAATAGGCAGCCGAAGCTTTGGAGTCACCTCCTTCCTATCACCAATAAGGCTTATAAAAGAAAGAATAGTAGCAGGAATCCAAAATGATGGAGAAATTTTGATTAATATGGAAGTAATAACAAAGGCCGCCAAAACCCCAATGCCGCCACCCTTTGGGATAATACCTTTATGGGAACTTCTATTATTTGAATGATCAAGAAGGCCCCAAATATTAGCATGCTTCAAAATTAGTATTGAACCGATAATACTAAAAAGAAAACAGAAAAAAAATAAAAAAGCTAGCAAATTCCCATCCATAAACTCGCTATTGCTTCTATTTATTTACTTTTTTAAGCCATTCAACTTCTAGGGATAATCCTTCTTTAAGATTTTCTACAGGAGTATAATGTAAAATTTTTTTTGCTTTACTGCATGAAAAAGTAAGAGAATGGGATAATTTTCTTACTTTTGATGTATTGATTGGGAAGTCTATCTTTAATATTTCTTCAAATAGATCCCCAACTTTCCCTATCCAATTTGCTATAAAATTTGGTATATGAAAAGGTCTCCATTTTTTATTTAAAATGAGACATATTGCATCAACCAACTGCTCCATTGAATAATCACACCCATCCGTTACGCAAAATATTTGATTGGAAGCATCAGTCTCAAATGCTGATAGAAATGCTGCTTCAGCAGTATTCTTCGATGAAATAATACTGCGTTTTGCACTCCCATCACCAATATAAAAAAATAGATTTCTGCGAATAGCTTTAATCATCCTGGCAACATTTCCTCTGTCCTCAGGACCATAAACAACCGGAAATCGTAAAACAACCCCTTCCGGCCCTCCATTTTTTGAAGATTCAAGTACCAGTTTCTCTGCTTGATATTTACTTTTAGAATATACAGTATTGGGATTACAGGGTGACAATTCGTCTCCATAAAAATTGAATTCCTTACCGTAAACACCAACAGTGCTGTAATAAATTAACCGCTTGACTTCATTTCTTTTTGCAGCCTCTAATAATTTTTTTGTTCCTTCAACATTTACCTTATAAAAATCTTGTTCTTCATCTTTTGTCCTTGGGATAGTATGAACTTTTGCAGCTAAATGGAAAACCACATCACAATTTTTCGTTAACAGGTCAAGTGAGGATTCCGAATTAATATCACCCAAAATAATTTCACCATATTGTTTTAATCGAGTTTTATCTGCCTCATCCGGTAAAGAAAGAAATTTCAAATTTGCACCAATAGAAATAAACTTATTAATTAACGGTAGGCCAAGACAACCAGTACCTCCTGTTATTGAAACTCTCATAATAATCCTGTCTATTATTGACTGCCTAAATAATAATTAGCATTCGGCAGTTAAAATTTCAGCATATAACCCGGTAGTTTTTGTATACATTTTTTGAAAAATAAACTCATTTTCATAGATAAATCTGCTTTTTTTCCCCATCTCAATCCTTAGCAAAGGATTTGATGCAAGGAGGGATAATCTTGAAACAAGGATTTCAAGGTTATCTCTGGGTACTATAAAACCGTTTAACCCATCCCTTATTTCCTCAGAACATCCACCAACATCAGATGCAATGACAGGCAAACCGGCTCTCATTGCCTCAATGATAGATCGTGGCAATCCTTCCCATTTAGATATTAAAAGATAACCCTGATATCTGGAAAATATATCTTCTGTAGCAAGTATCCTTCCTAAAAACTCAACCCGGTCATTAATGTTTAATGATGTTACCATATCTTTTGCTTGCTGTAACAGTCTTCCGTCCCCAATTAATGTAAGTTTAAAACCTTTAACCAAACTAGTCGCTTTTATCAGAAGGGCTTGATCTTTTTGATTATCAAATCGTGCGACCATAAGGAATGTTGGGGGGTCTATCCCTGGATCGGCAATATTCCCCGTATCAAGCAACTCGGGCATTCCATTATGAATTGTCTGAATTTTATTTTCATTTCCAATCTTTCTATTTATAGCCAACCTTCGATCATATTCGGAAACACAAATAATACGAGTTGATAAAGGGGCTGTTAATTTTTCAAGACAGTAAAACAACCAGCGTTGCAGCATTGGAATTCCATCGGTAAAAGACCACCCATGAGCAGTAAAAATTACCGGCAACTTCATTCCTGATGCACTTAGTCTTCCTAATATTCCTGCTTTGGCCGAATGTATACTTAACAAATCAGGTTTTAAATACTGCAGCACTTTGCGAATCTCAAAAAATGCCAAAAAATCTTTTGAAAAATCGATAGGCCTTACTAAATGTTTTAAACAATGAACTTCAATACCAGCATTTTTCAATAACTCAGCAAAAATGCCATGTCCTCCTATAATAATACTTACTTCACATTTGTTTTTTTTCAGCGCTAATGCCATATCCCGAACATGAATATGAGCTCCTCCTATTTCATCAGATCTTGTAATTAAAAAGGCTATTCTCAATTTTCAATCTCCATCAGATACAGTATTTGAAAAATTCACTAACTTTGTTTAGAAAATAAATGTACTGAAATACATATGATAGGAAACAATAAATTGAAAGGTATAATAAATAATTTTTTATACCTTTCTTCTAATATCGACAATTGTCATTTTGAGATTTGGTTTTTATTTAATATGCAACCTTTTACCTGAAAATATTGGATAAAACAGTTCCCAAGGGAAACAATCGATATCAGGAACACCGGGATTTCCCCCCTGATAATATTCCTGCAGATTAATGCATTCATCATTATCCGGATCACCGGAGGCATCATTTTTCAAAGGATTTAGATTATATCTAACCTCCCATCCGTCTGACATCCCATCTCTGTCTGTATCGGATGATATTGGATTCGTACCCATCTGGAATTCAATCAAATCGGTCAAACCATCAATATCATAATCTCCTATCCCATCCCGAGACAAATTGCCAAAACATAAAGCTTCCCATTCATCTGACATGTTGTCAGTGTCAACATCATCACTGACCAATAGTATATCTTCAACAGTAGTTTCACCTGCCAGAGTATTGATATTATCTATTACTAATGTCTTATATAAGTTAGCACTGATAGTGAGTGAATAATTTCCGACAAGGATATTTCCAGATGAGTAAGTACCTAGTATCTAGTAACAATTATAATTTCGGATAAAGGTGTTTAAGTTTTACCCGTGCATCGGATGTTATAAATTGCCAGACAATCTTTTTTGCACTGTTATTTCGATTTTTTTCCCATGCAGACACCTGACTTT
>CAYWRH010000165.1:0-9241 GCA_964460435.1 uncultured Desulfatiglans sp. | reverse complement strand
TACTATGCACTTTCAAACCGCCCGTTTATATGCACTTCTTCGCTGCCCGTGACAACTGTATTTTCACATGAATCCAAGATAGATTTTATTGCCAGGGCAAAGGCTCTGGGTTACAAGATAATACTTGTTTATATTCATCTTATGGAATCGAGCCTGAATGAAGCCAGGGTGCATCAGCTGGTAACAGAAGGCGGACATAATGTGCCTTCAGACAAGATATATTCACGTATCCCAAGGACAATGGAAAACATCAAAACAGCATTAACCCTGGTGGATGAGGCATGGATCCTGGATAACTCTTCAGAAAAAGATCGGTTTAAACAAATAGCTGTGATGAAATACGGAAGATATGAAATCAAGGCGGATCCCATCCCTGATTGGGCCAAGGCCATTCTGCCTGTTGAGATCAAATAAACCTTACGTTACCTCTGCCAGGGCTTGGAGCCTGAATTGATTCGATCTGTCAGGGCCTGAATTTCATCAGGTGTCATAGGCTCAAACTTTTTTGCAATCGACAGGTTTTCACGAAACTGTTTGATTGATTTAACACCGGGGATCGCAACAGTAACAGGCTGGCTCCATGTGTAACGGAGAAGCAATCGCGCATCAGCCTTGCCCGGTGTGTTACCAACCAGTGAACCGGGTCTCCCTCCGAATGTCTTCATTGCGATAATACCGGCATTCTGTTTAACAGCCAGCGGTATCTGCTCCATAATAGCGGGTTCGCTGAATTTTGCCGGATTGACAAAACACATGAATGTATCCCACTCATAAAGCTTGAGCGCCTCCTTTACCTGTGAATCCTGAGAATGGCCGGTAAGTCCGATAAAACGGACCACCTTCTGATCTCGCAGTTTATATAATGCTGTAAGTACACCATCTTTCTGTCCCAGCATCTTCGCATCATCCTTATCAGAGAAGTGGTGTATCTGAATCAGATCCAGATAGTCAGTACGCAGCCGTTTCAGGCTCTCATCCACCTGGCGCATTGTGCTATCATAAGTCCTGCTGCTTGTTTTTGTAGCAAGAAAGGCCTCTTTCCTTCTTTTGGTACCCATCAGAAGACCGAGGTTCTTTTCAGATTGACCATCCTTCCCGTAGATGTAGGCCGTATCAAAAAAGATTACCCCTGAATCCAAGACCTCCTCAAGATAACCGAGCAATTTATCAGGATCGAGTGTTTCAGTAACCATACCGTCTGCACCGAGGCCGAGTATAGGAATTTCAACACCTGTCTTCCCTAAAACACGCTTTGGTAATTTTGAAATGGCGGGCGAGTCAGATCCAAATGAATCGAGAGACGATAAGGCGACAGCACCAGCAAAGCTGGCAGCTTTTACAATAAATTCACGACGGGTAGTTTCATTAGTCATATTCTATTCTCCCAGCCCCCCTTCTCTCATAATGTTCAGACTTTTATTGTTGTTTTTAAAGAAATTTTTCTGATCTCTCTTATAATCCAATACCCAGATGGATTAAATTGTTACAGGTATTTTACAGGATTGTTTAATCAAGCCAGTTTTCAACACCCAACCCAGGCACCTGGCTAAATTCCCTGAAATTTGCAGTTACAAGAATAAGCCCCAGGGAAATAGCATGAGCAGCTATAAGCATATCATTCGGGCCAATCGGGTTCCCAGCCTTTTCAAGTTTTGAACGTAATATTGCATATTGTTTATCAGCAGGTTCCTCAAATGGCAAAATTTCAAGCGTTGAAAGAATTGCCTCCAACTGATGGCGGAGTCGTTCTGATCCTTTTTTTTCTACACCAAATCTTAGTTCACCTGAAACAATAATACTTGTACAAACCGATGCCTCTCCTGCTTCGGTTATTTTCTCTTTCAAAACACCGTTAGGATTGCGAACGAGCTCAGATATTATATTCGTATCGAGTAGATATTTTCGCTTCGATCTCATATTTTTATATCATCAAGAGGCAGGAGGTTTTCATCAATATCCGGAAACTCTTCATCCAGAGGCTCTAACTCCTCAAGAACTGACAATAAACCTTTCTTTTTTGTCGGTTCAAGTATAAGCCGCTTACCCTCCTTCCTCATAATGGCCTCATCACAATCCATTTCAAATTCTTTGGGTATCCTTACAGCTTGATTTCTACCATTTCGGAACAATCGGACATGTTGTTGGAGTGTATTCATACTAAATCTCCTTGTTTAAACATTTAGCATACGCCAAAGCATATGCCTGGACACCTAGAAAGTCAAGTTACTTGTAAGAAGGTTCAGTGAGAGGCTATCTTTTAAAAAACAAAATCCCTATATTTTGTTTATTTCGGAACAAGAGGAGAGTCTGATCAAAACGAATCAAGTGATGACAGGGCAACAGCACCAGCAGCAAAGCTGGCAGCTTTAACAATAAATTCACGACGGGTAGTATCATTAGTCATATTCTATTCTCTTGTGGTACGAAAATATTCTAAAACTGTGCAGATACTTTAAAGACACAATATAATCAAATAGTCTGTATGTCCGATTACTAACCCAACCCGTCTGATTTGAGTTATAATTTTTCATTCTATTTATAAACCCAATGTGGCAATCACCCGAAGCCCGTTTTTGGGGCGATCAGGTGCATGGTATTTTTAAATATCGGTTTTAGGCATTACTGTATTTAAGTAATTGTAGAACTCATCCGGTGTTACTGGTTTTCCTCCCAACTCTTCTTTTATTGCTTTTGAAATGTTTGCAATCTTTTTGTCCAGAACACACTGAAGACACCTTGGTACATGGTGAGCAAAGTATCTGTAAGCTCTTACGCAATTGTAGCAATCGCCATGCAGTTCACACCGAACATTCGGACATGAGCATTCAGTGTGTTCGTCAGATGCTATCACTTCGCGGAGCTTCTTGATAATCTCCACGAATTCCTCTTTTGTTGATGCCATTATTCCTCCATAATTTAATTAAGTTATGGTTATACAGTATGCGGGTCGGGTTAATAACCCTACCTTTCTTAATCCTCCCTTGTCCCTACCACAAGAGGAGGGATACTTTTCGAAGAAGGACAACCTTGAATCATTCAATAAAACCATTTGCTCTGCGCCATGAGCCAACAAATTCCATGTGCAGTTGCAAATAGAAATCGGTCAAAATGGATTCCAGTTTTCACGGGAATGACGAACATCAATAACTATCTGGACAGGGAACGGCAGCGACCTGTCCCTGCACCTTATACCTTAAACCGTATACCTTAATCCTGTTGCATCTCAACAGATTTGAAATGCAACAGGATTAAATCAGGATAATCTATTCAGCGCTATCCTGCTCAGCTTGTATATGGCCTCACCCAGTTTCGGGTGTGTTTTTTTATGCATGGACATGGCAAATACTGCAACAGGCGGTTTGCCTGGCCTGCAATAAAAATCTATAAAATCCCTGAGCGCTGAATAGAGCTCTTCTTCTGATACATCCGGGCTAATATCCGGCGGCGAGACACCCAAAAAGAGTTTGTCGCCATAGTTTTCATAAAGCTTTTTATGGTTGTTCATGGGCTGGGGTGTCCATGTCTGTACGCCCGCTTCTATGTACAAAGGCGCAAGTGACTCTGTCTTTCCGCAGGAGTGCATGTCAACAAAGGCGCCCCTTTTCTGTATATGGAATAGCACCCTCTTAAGTGACGGAAGTATCATCCTTCTTATGGTATCGGCAGAAAAGAATGGCGCCATCTGTGAACCCCAGTCATCATGAAATGATATAATCCTGGGGTTGCCGTATTCCATATATTTATCAACAAGCTTTATGTAAAAATCGGCCTGCACATCAAAGAACTCAAGGATTGCAGCCTCCTGATCCTCATCAATAATAGCCATGGCAGCGCCTGCAAAATCCATGAATGAGATCAGGCGCTCAAATATGCCGTTCAGTATTGTGACATGGGATACCCTGCCATCATCCGGCTTAAAGCTATCCTTAAGGGATTTCCAATCATATTGATTGAGATCAGGGAAGGTGATCTTCTCCTTCCATCTGTTCATGTCTGTGATATAGGGTTTCCCGGGTTTTCGTGTTGCCCCGCCAGCTACAGGCACAAAGACCCACTCCAGCCCGAAAAAATCCTTGCCGCCCTTGAGCCGTGCCTCATTATCAGGCAGAAACCCGCCCATTGACATATTGATATCATTCATGGTTGGAAGCCAGAATGGCCTTTCACCCCTTATAATCATTTCATAGTTCTGTGCAGGCGTGATAGGTGTGTTATACTTAAGCAGCGGCGGCATACCCGGAAATGGCGCAGGATATTCGCCAATTATCTTCAACTCTTCATCTGAAAAGGGAATTCTATCCATAATAATCTCTCCTGTATAATTACTATCCGCCGAACTTTATCCTGGACAGCCTGTATAGCTCCTCCCTGAATGCAGGGGTGAGCAACGCCATTGAATAAAAATTAAGCATTGCAGGCTTATCCCTGTTGCAGTACTTTTCAACAAAGTCTGTGGCTGCAGCACGCTGTTCCTCCTCGGTCGCATCCGGTGGCAGGGGCGGTGGATTAATGCCTATTATCAGTCTGTCTCCATATTTTTCATAGAGCATCAGTGAGTCATTCATTAACTGAGGCCCCCACGAATCCCATCCTGCTTCAATAATCTCTGGCACCATCAGTTCGATCTTGCCGCAGCTGTGAAGATCAGCAAATATACCCCTGTCATGGAGATGATCTGTGAGCCTTCTCATGGAAGGGACTATCATCTCATGTGCCGTTGCCGGTGAAAAGAACGGCGCCCTCTGAGCACCCCAGTCATCATGTATGGTGATGCCGTTTATGCCATAATAATCTATCATCCGGTCAATAATTCCGATATATAGATCCGTGAGCCTTTCAAACAAAGCCTTGACAGCCTCTTTCTGGTCTTCATCAATCAGGGCTACAACCGCATTGTCAAAATCCATAAATGAGATAAGCCTTTCATAAAAACCTGTAAGAAAAAATGGCTGAACAAAGCGGTTCCATTTTTTAATGTGCTCCCTGTTTGATTCAGCAGAGCCTTTCCAGTCCCACTTGTCTATATCGGGGAATATGAGTTTGTCTTCCCACTCATTTGCATCCTTCAGTATTGGTGAACCGGGTTTAACCATGGAGCCGGTCGCAACCTCCACATATTCCCATTCAACACCGAACATATCCTTTCCGCCGTAATCCTTGCGGTCAAGGACAAAGCTCTCTATTACAAAGGCCCTTGCGATGTTATCCGGAATGATTTTGGGATTAAACATCAGGGTGTCAGATGGCAGTACTTGCCATATCGGGTCTCTTTTGTAAAATGAGCAATATGCCTCTCTAGGCGTTACAGGATAGTTAAAAACAGGCACCTCTGGCGACCCCGGGAAAAAACCGGGAATTTTGCCAACTATCTTCAGTTCATCTTGAGAAAAAGGGATTTTAAACATAGGGAGTCTCCTCAGTATGATCTGTATCAGATCAGTAAAAACAGGAAGGATAAAACAATAAAAAATCTGTCCCGCCTGTTATAAACGGGACAGATTTAATTAAAAAAGTTCCGGACTAGGCAATAATGCGTTTTGCCAGCTCGGCTGCAGATGCTGCATCCTCTGCATAGCCGTGAGCCCCTATTTCATCGGCATAAGCCTGTGTAATGGGTGCGCCGCCAACGATTATCTTTACCTTTTCCTTGAGGCCTGCATCAATGAGGCCCTTTACTGTATCCATAAGAGCCGGCATGGTTGTTGTAAGAAGACATGACAATGCGCAAATCTTGCATTCCGGTGTTGAATTGATGGCTTCTATAAACTTGTCTGTTGATACGTCAACGCCAAGGTCTATCACCTTGAAACCGGCTGACTCGATCATCAGTGTTACGAGGTTCTTGCCTATATCATGAAGGTCGCCGCTTACTGTACCGATTATGCATGTGCCTAATGATACAGAGGCCTGGCTTGCGAGCAGGGGCTGTAATACCTCAACACCCTTCTTCATTGTGTGGGCTGCCATGAGCATTTCAGGAACAAATATCTCTGATCTCTTGAATTTGTCGCCAACAATAGCCATTGCAGCTATCATCGTATCAAGTATCAGTGTTGCTGCGTTTCCCTCTGCAAGAGCGCCCTTTACAGCCTCAGCTATCAGTTTCTGTTTTCCCTTTTCAGTTAGTTCTTTTACTTCTTCTAATTTAGACATTTAATGCCTCCCTTTCCTTTTATTGTTTTTTACACTGAACAATTCTACTCTGTACTCATTGATTAATTCCAGAAAAAATCATCCTTTTCAAGCACTATCTCTATAGCGTAAATCAAACCCTGTTTGCACCTTTTGGCCGGGCCGATAGTGCGCTATCCATCCCCGTGTTCACTGCCAGCGCAAGAAATGCCTGGTTATAAATTTTTCTTGCTGGCAGACCGAATGAGATATTGCTCAATCCGCTGGTTACATGTATCCTCTGATACATTTATTGGAAATTATTTAGTCCATTACATCAATAATGTCAATGTTTTAAGATAGAAAAGAAACACTTTTACCGGACGCCCCAAAAATATTTTTACGGCTCATTGCCTAAAAAACTATATCTTGTATATATTATTAGCATAATAGCACCATCTATGGAAAATACTGTAAAAGGTTTAAACGATAACCCCTTGACGGAGTAAATATTTTTACCTATTGTCTGTAAAAAAGGTCACCATGCAAAAAAATAGATAAACATATTGCCAGATGCTATGTTTGAACAAGATTTCTAAATTGTTTAAAGGAATTTTTAAGATGAAAAAAAGCTATATGGGTCTTGATATTCACACTCTTATATTAGTCCTGATCATATTCAATATTCTACTGATAGCAGGCATGCCCCGATACAGCTATTCGGCGCCAGCCGGCTCTGTTCCAGAAAAGGTCTTCAGTTTCGGGACAATCCTTGAGGGGACTGAGGTGCCGCATGATTTTACTATTGAAAACCGCGGGGATTCGGTTCTGAATCTTATAAACGTTAAATCAAACTGCGGCTGCGCAGTGGCATCCTTTACAAAGGAGATCCCTCCGGGCGGCAGCGGCAAGATTTCAGTGGTGTTTGACAGTAAGGGGTCAGGCGGGCAGGATGTGGAACACAAGATACGTGTTGAGACAGATGACCCCAATAACAGCAATTTTGACCTTATTGTTAAAGGACATGTTGACCCTGTCGTAATTATTGATCCTGAAAAGGTCATCCTTGAGGGGGAGGCCGGAAAGGAGATAGAAACAAAGATTTCTTTAAAACCTGATCCAAGGCATCCCTTCAGGGTCATTTCAGTTGAAGCAAAAAAGGGTAATGTGGCATGCACTATCCAGGAGGTAAAGGGCTCAAACCCGGCCAGTTACATGATCATTGTAAAAAATTTAAGAAAGGAAAAGGGCGAATATAAGGACATTATCTATCTGAAAACAGACAGTGATATTCGTTCTGGCATATCCGTAAGGGTATCAGTAAATATCCGTTAAACAAAAGCAATGAAAGATAATATAACGATTCTCATCAAGGGTGCCGGAGAAAAGGCCAGCGCTGTAGCATGGGGGCTATACTCCCATGGATATAAAAGAGTTTTAATGACAGACATTAAAAACCCCCTGGCCGAAAGAAGGGGTGTCTGCTTTTCCGAGGCGGCATTTGACACCATAAAAGAGATAGAGGGTGTAACAGCTCAAAAGTGCGAGCCATCATTGGATGCTGTGAAAACATTATTTAAAAAAGGGGTGATACCACTTCTTGTAACCCCGGATGAGCCATTGATTAACAGTATATGCCCCGACATTATTGTTGACAGTATTATGGCAAAGAGGAATACCGGCACATCAATAGACCAGGCCCCCCTTGTAATAGCCCTTGGGCCCGGATTCGATGCGGGCAGGGAGGCACACTATGTTATTGAAACCAACCCCAATATACCCGGTCTCGGCACCATTATTGAAAAGGGTTATGCGGAAAAACACACAGGCATACCCACCGAGGTGCTGGGTAAATCCAGTGAAAGACTTTTATTGAGCCCCGGCACAGGCACACTTTATGTCGAAAAGGAGATCGGAGATCCTGTAGGCAAGGGAGATATAATAGGGTATGTTGGCGATAAAAAGCTGGTATCTCCTATTCCCGGGCATGTCTGGGGCATCATACGCACCCCTGCCAGTGTGAAGGAGGGGCAGAAGCTTGGAGATATACATCCCGGAACCAATAGGGAGGAATGCTTCAAGATTACACCCCAGGCAAAAAGGATTACTGCCTGCGTGATCGAGGCCATAGAAAGAAGATATCCCTAGGTTTTGGTTCACCCAATAAAATTACATTTGCTGTTTTTGATCGGCTCAATATCACTGAGCTATGTTGCAACGATTTTCAATTGACATACAACTCTGAACTCCATATACTTCGAAAACAAACCGAAGACTGGACCACTCGGCAAATTTAAACACGTATAATTAGGAGGAGAAAATGTACAAAAAATTGTTAAAAGCTTTAGTTATGTTTGGTCTTGTTGCTCTCACTCTTGGTTTTTTGCCTGCATCTGCAGAGGATGACTCCCTCTCAATATCGGCTGATGTAGGCGTTTTTTCACAGTATGTATGGCGTGGATATGCCTTAAGCGATGAGAGCATAGTTTTTCAGCCATCCGTCACATTAGGTTACAAAGGTTTCAGTTTAAATGCTTGGGGAAACTTCGATACAGATTATTTTGATACAGGAAGTGATTACAATGAAACCGATATTACAGTATCATACGACTGGACATATGAAATAGTCAAATTTGGAGTGGGCTATATTTATTATGATCTCGATTTTGAGGATACCCAGGAATTTTACTTCTCGGCAGCTTTTGAAGGCTACCTGAATCCAACCTTTAAATTCTACAGGGATATTGATGCAGCCGAAGGCTGGTATGTCAATTTTGGCGTATCACATTCCTATGCTGTTACAAACATGTATAACCTGGATCTCTCAGCATCAATTGGATACTATGATCTAAAGGATGATGACTACTCCAAGCTGCATGATGGAAAAATTACCGCATCAATGGTTCTTCCTATTAATGACAATTTAAGTATGACACCCTCTATTTCATACATTGTTGGAATTACAGAAAGCGCCAAAGATAGAATAAGGGATTATAAGGGCAACTCTGATCACTTTGTTGGTGGTTTTACCTGTACCTATACTTTTTAATAGAACAGTCAAAACATCAGCTTAAACTTAAAACCCTTTCTGATATTTCAGAAAGGGTTTTTTAATGCTTCCGGAAATTAA
>CAYWRH010000164.1:0-9351 GCA_964460435.1 uncultured Desulfatiglans sp. | reverse complement strand
ATTGTTTTTAAAAAGATTATTTATTATCTTGACAGAAGGATTATAGGATGTCTCCTAATAAAAGGGTGTAGGAGTTTCCGGCTGACACGCGAACAACCCCTGATACTATTCTGCCCGGGGCATTAATCCGGCCTCCTGATTTACTGCCCAGTTGCCCCAGATTATTTGCGCCCATGCCCCACAGACTCCCCCCTTTTTTTATAAAAAGGCTGTGAGCGCTTCCAGCGGCTATTTGTTCTACATTATTGTCAATGCGTACCGGCTTGTTCTTGCTTATAAATGTGCCGTCTCCGAGTTGACCCTCCTCATTCCGGCCCATGCCCCACAGGCTTCCATCCTTTTTAATAAAAAGGGTGTGAAAAACACCGGCTGTAACCTTTATTACACCGGATGCAACCTTCACGGGCCTCTCCCTGCTTATATTTGTGCCATCACCGAGCTGGCCATATTTGTTGTATCCCATTGCCCAGAGGCTGCCGTCTTTCTTGATAAACAGGCTGTGAACATTACCGGCAGCTACCTGAACTACGTCAGTGGCAACCTTTACAGGTGTACTGCGTGTGTCAGTGGCGCCGTCTCCAAGCTGACCGTAATTATTGTAACCCACTGCCCACAGAGTATTGTCATTTTTTATAAAAAGGCTGTGATACAATCCGGCATCTATTCCGGTGGGCAAGGCCTTAAGTATGCGCTGATCAACAGGCTGCCTTTTCGATTCACTATTTTTATCTGCTTCCGCAGCATCTGCTGTAATAGCAACCAGGAGCAAAGAGAAACTCAAAAGGATTAATATTAATGCAGCTTCTCTCCTCAAAAGAAATCCTGATGCAGCTTGTCTATCCATCATTCCCGTGATCCTCATAATGTTTTCCTATAGGTTTAACATTAATCTCTTCTGCCTGATTCTGACTCCTGACCGCCATTCAAAAACGACAGTTTTTGGATGGACACTATTTAAGTATAAAAGGGATCTCCACTGAATGACGGCCACGAATCTTGACCCCCTGTTCTATTCCGGGAACCCGGAGGGGCATTATCTTCACTAGCCTCATGGCCTCCAAATCGCACAGCCTGTGAAGGCTTTCCAGTATGGTGACATCATATATCTTTCCGTTTTCATCGATCATAAACCCGACAATAACCTTTCCCTCTATGCCCATCCTCTTTGCTGCAACAGGGTATCTGAGATTCTGACTGATCCAGTCATAAAATGATCCGCTGCCGCCCGGGAAACCCTGATTGATATCAAACACAGAGTCAACAGGTTCGCCTGTTTCAATGCATTCCGAACTCTCTGTATCGCCGGCATATTCAGGGCTTTCCGCAGGATCATCAACCTCTTTAATCTCATCCTCCTTTTCTTTTATTTCCGGTTCTGCAATCTCTTCCTTTACCACCTCCGGCTCCACATTTTTTTCAACTTCAGGCGGTTTAACCGCCACCTTTTTTGGTGGCGCATATCTCTTTTCAATGGATGGGGGTTCAGTCAGTTCATTATAGTTAATAATCCTGATCTCCCTTGCTCTGTAGACCTGCTTTTTATTAATACTTGAGTAATTTAAAACTACCATAAAGATAAGGAATAACAGTATTACTGTCAGCGCAGCGGTGGCAAGATA
Organism: uncultured Desulfatiglans sp.; assembly: GCA_964460435.1. GTDB lineage: Bacteria > Desulfobacterota > DSM-4660 > Desulfatiglandales > HGW-15 > JAAZBV01. The sequence continues at coordinate 7,732 of CAYWRH010000164.1, read as the reverse complement.
ACGGGTATAAATACCCCTTAAAACATAGGCGCCATACCTTTTATTCCTCTGCTCAAATATGATTTCGTCCCAGTTTTTTTGTTCGGATTCCATTTTCAGATATCTGCCCCGCCCGCATAGTTATTCAGGATATTTTTATCCTCTTCTTCAATCTCTACAAGCGCATATCTTTTGATATCCGCATTTGCAAGTTCATCTAGCACAGTAACCAGGTTTTCATAAGATGATTTGTCCCCAGGCTTGATAAGCACAAACATCCTGTCAATAACCCTGTTTTGCTCAAGAAGCACACGCCCAAGCCCTTCATGGGAATAATCTGTCTCCTGTACTGAGGGCTCAGTAAGACCTCTGTACCAGTATATCCTGTTTGATCCCCCAAGCACTATACTTAGTACATGTTTTTCATTGATTTTTGGCTGAACAGATTTTTCATCTCTTTTTTCACCTGTTTTTATCTCCATGACCTGGGGCTTGTTGAATGTAGTGGTAAGCATAAAAAATGTCAGCAGCAGAAAGGCAAGGTCCACCAGGGGTGTCATATCTACCCTTGGCGCGACTTTCTCTTTCTTCTTTAATATCCCGGCGCTGTTTTTCTGTTCTGTTTTGAATTCACCCAAAATAATTGCCTTTTTGATTTAATCTGTTTTGCTTTTTGTATCTGTTATTAATGAAAAGGTGTTTACCTCAATCTCCTTAAGGGTATCCATTATTCTTTTTATGACAGGATACGGGGTAAGCCTGTCACCCTTAATCACTACACGGGCCATGGGGTTACTTAACATGGCATATGATATCCATTCGCCCAGTTCATTATGATCCTTGCCTGCAGGTATGCCTGTCATGATGATCCCTTTACGATCTGAATCAGACAGCCTGAGATACTCTTTTAAACCGGAAACAGGTATGCCAATTCCGGGCAGATTTGAAAAGGCATCAATCTCATCTGCTGTAAGCCCCAGGTTCCACCCGCTGTTTATTACCTGCCCCAGCGTCTTCAGGTTTCTCTTACCATCTATCTTTATATAGATAATACCCTCTTTTGAAACCATGATGTAGATCAGATTTGCGTCAGGAAGTTTGGATAAAGCGGTAGAGGCCGGCACAGTAATCTGAACAGGGTCAGGGGGTGCAAACTGGGTTATGATCATGAAAAATGCGACAAGGAGAAACCCCATATCAACCATAGGGGTCATATCGATTCCAGGCCTGCCTTTTCTGATCCTTTTTATTCCCATGCGGAACCCCGGTTATTCAGCACTGCTGTTGAAGGTGCGGACAACCATCTGCCCGGCCTCGGCAGTATGGTACATTATATGGTCTATCCGTGTGGTGACATAACTGTAGAAGATTATAGCCAGCATGGAGGTGATCATTCCAAGTGCCGTGCTCATTAAGGCCTCTGATATACCTGTTGCCAGGCCAAGGGCATCAGGCGCGCCTGAATGGGCAAGGGCGGCAAAGGCCTTGACCATACCTGTTACAGTCCCAAGAAGCCCTGTGAGGGTTGAAAGGGAGGCGATAGTGGAGAGAATAATGATATTTTTTTCAAGCATGGGCAGTTCCATGTCAGCGGCATCTTCAAGCTCTTTCTGGAGGGAGAGGATTTTTTTATCAAAATCCATTGTTTTATGTTTTTCAAGTTCCTGGAATTTATCAAGGCCGGCCCTTAAGACACTTGCTATTGAACCCTGCTGCAGGTCGCACTCTTTTTTGGCAGCATCAATATCATGGGCGGATATGAGCCTCTTCAGTCTCATGACAAATTGTGCAGGGTTCCCATTTCCCCTGGCCTTTTTAAGGGTCCATATCCTCTCAATCAAAAAGGTCAGCACCACCAGAAAATAGGTTATGATGACCGGCACTGTGTCCCCTCCTTTATACATCATCCCCAGTATATCCCCTGAAAGAGGGTGATTTAACGGGTTATTATCCACAAAATGAGAAGGGTCACCCAGGATATATTTATAGACTATAATACCGACAACAAGCTCAAGAGGAATAACAATTGTCGCAAAAAATGTGCTGGTCTTTTTAAAAGAGGGCATTGATTTTTCCAGTGTATTTAGAACTCCCATTTTAATTGTCTCTCCTTCTCCATGTTATCTGATTAATTTCTGTTATCATCTGCGATTGAAAGTAAATAAATGTTCTTCGCCATCAATTGAAACCTTAATCTTAAAATCCCCTGTTATTTCCTTGCACCGATACTCTCAAGAACACCTGATGCCTCTCTCCATCTGTTTTTTTCAGCCAGCATAAGTGCTGAATACTCTTTTCCTCCTATAGCCACCATGAGATTTATATCAGACCCCCATTCACAGAGAAGCCTTACTATCTCAGTGTGTCCATTCTGGGATGCAATCATAAGTGCGGTTGATCCGTCAGCTGCCCTTATATCAGTATCTGCCCCATTTTCAACAAGGGCTTTTACAACATCGGTATGTCCGTTCTGTGATGCCATCCATAACGCTGTCCTGTTGTCACCTCTTCTTGCAGCATCTAGTTCAGCATTTTTTCTTATAAGCAGTCTTACAATATCTGCGTTCCCTTCCTGGGCTGCTATCCAGAGGGCGGTCACCCCTTGTTTTGTCTTCAGGTTAACCTCTGCCCCTTTAAGTATGAGTAGTTCTGCAATGTCCTTCAAGCCGACCTCAGATGCTATCATTAATACGGACGCATCATTGTCCCTGTTTATAATGTTTACATGCGCGCCATTTTCAATAAGGAGCCTCGCAACAGGGCTGTGTCTTCTTGTAACTGCCATCCAGAGGGCTGTTGTGCCGTTCCGGGCCTTCTCATTTATCTTTGCACCATTTTCAAGAAGGAATTTCACCAGTTCAATATCCCCCATATTTGCCGCAGTCATAATAGGTGTTGTTCCGTCACGAAGCCTTGTATTTACGCTGGCGCCATATTTTATCAGCAGCTTTATTATCTCAGTGTGCCTGTTTTCCAGCGCCAGTATAAAGGGTGTTATACCGTGGACTGTCTTTTGATTTACATCGGCCCCTTTTTCCAGCAGAATCTTAACGATATCTGTCATGCCCTGCCTTGTCGCGATTATCAGGGCCGATTCACGCAGTATATTGCTTGCTCCCTTAACCTTAGCGCCGTTTTCAAGGAGGAGCCTGGCAGCCTCCGAATGGCCGTTGTCCAGTGCGATCCAGAAGGGTGTTTTTGTGTCAGTGGAGCCTGGCGGGATAAAATCAACCTTTGCATTGTTTTCTATAAGGAGCCTTACCACATCTGTATAACCCTTTTCTGCTGCAAGAAAAAGGGCGGTTTTTTTATCTGTTTTTGTATAAACATCCACATTGGCGCCCTTTTCAATAAGGAGCCTTACCACCTCCGTGTGGCCGTTTTTTGATGCTATCCAGAGGGGGGTTGTCAAATCGAAGCTGGTTTCATTCACTTCAGCGCCATTTTTAATGAGGATCTCCGCAATATCCCTGTGACCCTTTTCTGAGGCGGCATATAGAGGGGTTGTTCCTCTGCTGCTTGTGGTATTTATTCTTGCGCCCTTTTCAATAAGAAGCTCGACCACATCCCTGTGTCCCATAAGCGAGGCTATCCAGAGTGGTGAACCCCCTGTTTCAGATCTTATAGAGTCATCAATTATTTCATCTATAATTTCCCCAACTTCCGGAGCTAATTCTTTTATTTTATCCTCATGCAGAGTTAAATACCAACCCGCGCTTTTTCTCTGGCGATCAAGCCTTTCATCCGCCTCGTCGCCTTCATTATCTTTGCCTTTTTCAGGTAACAGTTTATCAATATCCTTTGACACCTTTGCATTTACACGGGCGCCTTTTTCAATAAGCATTCTTGCGGCATCAGTATGCCCATTCCGTGATGCGGCCCAGAGGGGCGTTATATTGGAGTCTCCATACTTTGTGTTAACATTGACCCCATTATCAATAAGACGCCCTGCTACATCAGTGTATCCGTTCCATGCAGCCCACATAAGAGCTGCTTCCCTGTCTATGCTATCCGGATCAACATCCCCGATCTTTTCCAGAAAGATCTTTCTGAATAGGGCATCGTCCTTCATAAAATCCGGCATGGTATCCTCTTCATTTTTTTCAGCCTCTGCCGGAGAACTGCTTAAAGTATCCAGCTTCATGCGATCTTTTTTGGGAGGCTGATAGAGCGGCATTTCCCTGAATGCAAAACCGGTCATCTGTAACACCTCGCGGGCTACCCTGTTTTCTATCTGTTTTGGTATTGTAAAGTCTGTTGTTGTGCTGTCTCCAAGCTGGCCCAGGTAGTTTGACCCTGCTGCCCATAATGTGCCATTTTTTTTCACAAAAAGGGTGTGTGCGCCGCCTGCTGCAATCTGCACTGCCTGCTCTGCAATCTGAACCGGAATGGAAATCCGGCTGCCTGTTTCTTTCCCCAACTGATAAGAATAATTAGCCCCCATGCCCCATAAGCTATTATCTTTCTTGAGAAACAGGCTGTGGCTCATCCCCCCGGAAACATCTATCACCCCATTTGCGATCCTCACAGGTGTTCCGATATTATCAATATGTTCAATACCAAGCTGTCCATATTTATTGCTTCCCATAACCCATAGACCGCCATCTTTCCCCACAAACAGGCTGAAGGCCCCTCCTGCCGAGATCCTCCCAACATCCCCTGTAATACGAAACGGCGCCGGGTTGATCATATCTCTTCTCGCGCCAAGCCGGCCTTCAGCGTTAAGGCCCATACCCCATAAACTGCCATCGTTTTTTAAAAACAGGGTGTGGGCAGTGCCTGCGGAGACCTGCTTCACATTCGTCGCTACCATGACCGGTATGTTTCTGTTAACCCTGGAGCTATCACCCAGTTGTCCGTCGTCGTTTCTGCCCATTGCCCAGAGGGTGGTGTCATTTTTTATAAAAAGGCTGTGAAAGGCGCCTGCCTCTATTTGAGAAACACCTTCTGCAACAAGAACAGGCCTTAACCGTGTTTCGCTGGTTCCATCACCAAGTTGTCCATACCTGTTATAGCCCATGGCCCACATGGTGCCATCCTGCTTTAAAAACAGGCTGTGGACATTGCCTGCTGCTGCCTGTTTTACGTCACCGGCTATATAGACCGATGTGCTGCGTGAATCTGTGGCCCCGTCGCCAAGCTGACCATTATTATTGTATCCAATGGCCCAGAGCGTGCCATCGGTTTTAATATACAGGCTGTGATAAAGACCGGCAGCCAGTGATATTGAGTCGATCTTTGTTGTTGTATCTTTCGCTTTAACACTGGTTTCCTGCATGATTTCCGCATTAGCTTCAACTGTTTCAGCGAATATTTGACAAAAAGGTGAAGTTATAGAGGATAGATTAAAATAAATTATGGCAAACAGAGAAATCCTGAATATTTGTCCTGTGAGTACCCTCATATTATTCCCCATTATTAAAATTCATTTTGTCTCTACAACAGAATTATTGTCAGGAAACCTCACCTGGGAGGTTGCCAGAAAAAACATTTTTACACTTTTTTTGTCATTCCTGCGAACAGGCTGTTTCATAATACCTAAATCACTAAAGATATACATATCGTTAATGAGTCTTTAGTAGGGTCGGGATTTACTCCTGACCGATATTTTTGTAGAGACAAGGTATGCCTTGTCTATTTTCGTGCAAAAGTAAATCCATGTTCTTCACCATCAATTGAAACCTTAATCTTAATATCCCCTGTTATCCCGCGAGGTATCTCAGTTGTTCGACAGGATATTAATGCGGTTATACTCTCACGTGGCATTATGGTTTTTTGGTTTAAAATTAGATCAGGTAAGGTTTCCCGCAGTGTTTTGACATCTATTCTCCGTCCTACTCCTACTACCCCAGGAGAAAGGACAGTAAATTTGACCTTTGCATTCCCTCCATCTAAAGAAGTAGCATAAATATCGTCCTTTGACCGCGAAATTTGAACCATAGCATTTATAGCTCTTTTCCTATATTCATACTCAACATCGTTCATGAATTTTTTTGCAGACAGCACACCCAGTTTTTTAACTGTCCGCTTTTTATCATGCCCTTCAAATATCATCGAGATGTTTTCATTGCCGATTTTTATTGGCTCCTTTCCACCGTTTTCTATAATTATGTTAAATATGGCATTGTCTCTCATAAAGCGTATTTCTTTATAAAGTAATATCGACACCATGTGCATTTTTTTCGAGACAACCGCTCCATAGGGGTCTCTCTTCTGATCCGGCGATGCAACAGGTATTAATTCTATTTCATGTATTATAGCGCAGCCATTTAAAAATAATATTGCCATCATCATAAAAATTATAAGATTGATTTTCATTATTATCACCTGTTGCTAATTATTCCCTCACATATAGTATTTCGAGGATTAAAATCTGAAATTGACACCAGGATTGCAGAAAAGAGCCCTTTCCGGACAGGCACACTATTTAGACAAACTTGCCAAAGCCTGCTCTATTTCCTTTTGGAATTGTGTAAATGGTATCGCTCCAAGGATAAAAGAAATACCTTTTACTTTTTGAGCGTTATCAGGGTTACTGGCGGCGATAACAAATCCCGGAGCGGCTAATATATTAAGCTTCTTAGCCAATGAAACGTTTGCATCCACTTTGCCGATGTATTTTTTCCCATCCATACAACTTGCAAATTTGTGCATGTCAAGGCCAAGCGATGACGCAATGTCATTCAGATTATTGACCGATTCGGGATTCGACATCATTTTATCGTGCATATCCCAGAAACTTCCCTGCTCATCTGCACAGTGGGCAGCTTCCGCTGCTTTAGAAGCCATATTATGAAAGGGTAACGGATTGTCGAAAATTACATAACGGAGTTTTCCGGTCTTTATATACTTCTTATATATCTCGGGAAATGTTTCTTTTACGTGCTTCGCACAGAAACTACATTGGTAATCGGAAAACTCAACTATTACCAATGAAGCCGATTCACTGCCTTTTCCCGGATTGTTACCGAGTTCAAACACTACATCACGTACATTGGCCTGAGGTGGTGGAGGCTTTTGGAGTGGCTTATTGCCCTGGGTCAATAAGTCCTTGATCAACTTAATATCTTCCTGTAAAGCCTTCTGTCCCTGCTTTAATTCTTCGATTTCATTTTTAAGCTCTATTATATTTTCCTGGGAAAAAATATTATGACCGCTGAAAATTAATAAGAACATGACTAAAGCTAATATTCCCAATTTATGCCGCATGATTTAAATTCCTTTCTTTATCTGTTTGAAATGTTTCCAGTAATATTAAATGTTCTGCGTAATTAGCTCGGTAACAGAATTATAACCATTTTTGTTCCATCAATTTCATTGCTAGACAATAGATCAGTATCCACATACTCCATCGTTATCGCATAAAAAAGAGGGGTGTTAGTAGCATGCACTAACACATGTATTAAAATCGTCATTGCAATCTTTCATGTCATCATAATAATTTTCTTGACATTGGGTGAACATCTGATCCGTTATATCCCCACAATATCCAAGACAATATGAAGGAGGATTAAAGCACTCACAAACAAACATACATTGACTATAATACTGAGTGACCGCGTTCCAGCAATTATTAGCTTGTTGAAGAGCCACCGAACTACAATAATTAGCCTCCGCTACACAATCCTCGAAACAATCGGCATTGGCCTGACTACTTACCATTAACAATAAAATAACAGAAATCATCAAAAGTTTTCGGGTAACTACTCACCCATATTAGTATAAATTTGTTTAGAAAAGGCCATTTGGATAG
>CAYWRH010000163.1:0-9597 GCA_964460435.1 uncultured Desulfatiglans sp. | reverse complement strand
GTATAATAAAGATTGTAAAAACACTGAAAAAAACATGCCTGTAATAACAATATTTTCCAGGAAAAAGCAAGGATATAAAGAGGGTTATGCTGTCAGGGTGCATGGTTAATAACCCCGCTTTTTGGACCTCTAAAAATATCCTATTCATTAGGAGTATTAATGATTCTATCTGATTTGCTAATCCTCCAAAAGCAGTGGAAGCCACGGCATACCCTTTGATGGATGTGAATTGCTGTCTAAGGGATCAGTTCTTCTCTGGAATTCTTTCAGATTGGAGTAGCCATCATTGTCCGCATCTTTATCAGCATCCTGAACCAGAGGATTAAGGCCATGTTGAACCTCCCAGCCATCCGGCATACCATCATTATCCGTATCATTATTCAAAGGGTCTGTTTCGCCAACATCTACTATCCTGTTATGGTTTGCATCCTCAACCCCATCAGAAATCCCGTCATCATCTGTATCGGCCTTTGAAGGGTCTGTTTCGCCTGTATCAACTATCCCGTTACGGTTGATATCCTCCTCACCATCAAAAATTCCATCGCTGTCTGTATCCTTTAAGGCTGGGTAATACAGTGTCTCCTGACTATAATCACTGATTACAGTATTCTGATTATATGTATGGGGGCTCGTATATGTCTGAACCGTAAAATAATAGGTGGTGTTAATATCCAGCCCTGTTACCCCCAGCTGTGTTGAAGACTTGCCCTCCGCCATGCCAAAGTATGTATATGGCCCGCCCCTGGATGTACTGTAAGATACAATATATCCGCCCGGATCAGCAGTATAAGTGACAGGTGACCATTGAACAGTAACAGCGCCTTCTGTTACATCTCCGGTTGTTACCCCTACTGGCGCAAGTGTCTGGGCATTGGCCCAGAGAGAATCTTTATTATTTAAAAAGGTGATCAATCCGCTGTTACTGGTATACAGGGCATTATATCTGATAATAAGATTGCTCAGATTGCCTAGAGTGGTCAAATTATCTGGGATTGTCCCTGTTAATTTGTTCCCGTATAAAAAAAGGTATTGTAAACTTTTCAAATTACCCAGTGTTGATGGTATTGTTCCTGTAAGGGCATTATTATAAAGGATAAGATATTTGAGCTTTGACAGGTTCCCGAGTTCCGGTGGTATTGAACCGCTGAGCCCGTTATTATCAAGATAAAGATTTTCCAGCTTTGTCAGATTTCCCAATGATGAAGGAATTGAACCAGTCAGTTGATTATATCTTAGAACAAGGGTTGTAAGGCTGCTTAGATTTGAAAGTTCCGAAGGTATTGAACCGGTAAGTCCATTATTGTACAGGACGAGATATTGAAGTTTTATCAGGTTCCCCAGTTCCAAAGGTATTGAACCGGTGAGCCCATTATTATTAAGGTACAGATTTTTCAGGTTAGCAAGGTTGCCAAGTACTGAAGGAATAGTCCCTGTCAAGGAGTTGTTATTCAGGTAAAGGTCAGTAAGATTACTTAAATTTCCAATTGTCAGGGGGATAGCGCCGCTAAATTTATTATTACCCATAGAAAGGATTTTTAGATTTGTCAGGGATCCTAAACCTGCTGGTATTGCACCTGTCAGTTGGTTGTTATTCAGGTAAAGGGTAAAAAGATTACCAAGGTTTCCAAGCTCTGGAGGTATTTGACCTGTTAACTTATTGTCATGCAAATAGAGATACATCAGGTTAGAGAGGTTTCCGAGGCTTGATGGTATCTCTCCGCTTAGTTCATTACTGTATAACCATAGCCCTATGAGATTATTTAGGTTACGTAAATCAGGGATTGGACCGGTTAGCTGGTTGTTGTTAAGTGCAAGTTTTAAAAGGCTGGTGAGGCTGCCAAAACCTGGAGGAATGGCACCTGTAAGTTCATTATTATTTAGTAACAATTGTTGCAGGTTGACTAAATTTGACAATTCTGCAGGTATGGGGCCGCTCAACTGATTTGAACTCAATATCAGATCTCTAAGTTTGACAAGATTGCCCAGTGTTGAAGGGATAGAACCTGTTAGCTGGTTGTTATTAAGGTATAACTGATACAGGTTAGTTAGTTTTTTCAGCTCTTCCGGGATGGAATCTGTCAGCTCATTGCTGTTTAAATATAGTTGATATAATTTGCTCAAATTACCGAGTTCAGGAGGAATGGGGCCGGTTAGAAGGTTGTTATTCAGATACAATTGATCGAGATTATTCAGGTTACCCAGTTCCTTAGGGATTGTACCTGTAAGTATATTGTTGCTTAGGTATAGTTGAAAAAGATTGCTTAAATTGCCCAATTCCTTAGGGATGGGGCCAGTGAGGAGATTGTCATTCAGATATAATCGATAGAGATTAGCCAGGGTGCCCAAGCTTGCTGGAATAGAGCCGGTTAATCGGTTATTATTCAGTAAAATTTCAGTAAGGGTGCTAATAGTGCCTAGCTGAGCAGGGATAGCCCCTGTCAACTGGTTATAGCTTAAAGAGACTATTTTGAGGCTGGTCAAATTTCCAAGGCTTACCGGTAGCTCCCCACTTAACCTGTTGTTATTCAAAATAATATTGATTACGTGATCATTTTCGATAGTGATGCCATACCAGTTGTTTTCAGTGCCTGGCGCTGTAAATAGCCCGCCAGACTTCCACCCTGATTTATTGCTCCAGCTATCGCCGCCTGTTGCGTTATAAAGCTCTATCAGGGCTTCTCTTTCACTGTCAGGTATATTCCCATATGCATTAAAAGAAAATGTAGATAGCAGCAGAGATATGAATAATATTAAGAATCCTTTATTAAGATGTATATTTCTACATAATAAAATCGAACACAGTAAGTCCATATTTACGCCTCTTTAATATTATACGGGTTATGCCTGAATTGATTAGCCATTAATTATTTAAACTACCTTAAAATATCATAAAAAATGTATTATGTCTTGTTATACTTTTTAAAATCTATAAAAAAGATAATCATGCCACTTTGATAATTTTTTTAGATGCCTTTAAGAAAATTTACAGGGATGGTATCCCTGCATTTCAACCTGTACCAGGTCATCTATTTGAGAGAACACCATATTTTATCTGCCCTCAGAATCAGGCTCTAATGAGGATAAAAATTGAAATTACTATTTATGGCAAAGTTATTGCATTAATATTATCTGCTTTGGGATATTTTTTTCTGACAGGCCATAAATGGATATTTCATATACATCTGATAAATACAAGCTTGACAGGGCAAAAAAGGTACTGCGCCAGACTCATATGGCAATCGCAGTTACAGTTTTGAATTCCTTTATTCTGGCACTGGTGCTTTTTGGCACAACGCCTGTTCACAGGATTGTCACATGGTTATCAGCGGTTTTGCTTGTAAACATTATACGGTTCATTGGCCAGCGCAGGATGCATATAACCGGAATAACCCCGGATAATGTAAACCATCATCTGACCATCTTTCTGGTGGCATTGACCATCTCTGGGACAATCTGGGGCTCTGCAGGGGTTTACCTTCTTCCTGATTCTTCAATAGCACATCAGGTTTTCATAGCCTTAATGCTCGGAGGCATGGTAGCAGGCACAGTCGGGCTCTTTTCCTCAATAATGGCTGCTTTTTACTGTTTTACTATACCTGTTTCACTTCCTATTTGTATTGTTTTTTTTCTTTATGGAGACAATGTTCATATCCCTATGGGTGTTATGATAATCCTCTTCTGGGTGGTCATGTTTGTGACTGCAAAGAAGCTCAACAGGGAGTTGATTGAGTTTATATCACTCAAGTATGAAAATTTAGGGCTGATTTCCAGTCTGGAAAAAGAGGTAAGCACAAGAAAGGCGGCAGAAGAGAAGCTAATCCAGAGAAACAATGAGATAGAAAGCATTGTTGAAAAGCGCACAGCCGAACTTATGAACGCCAACAAACAGCTCCAGAGTGAGATTGAAGAGCGCAGGGAGGCTGTAAAGGCCTTAAAAAGAAGTGAACAGAAATACAGAGAACTTGCCAACTCACTGCCCCAGATAGTCTTTGAGGCAGATGAGGCTGGTAATATAACCTTTGCCAACAGGAATGCATTCAGGGCCTTTGGTTATGAGGCCAGTGACCTTGAAAAGGGATTAAACCTTTTTCAGTTGATCATCCCTGCTGACAGAGAAAGACTCCGTGAAAATTTTAAAAAAAATATTCAGGGAATTGCGAAGACAGGAAATGAGTACACAGCGCTCAGAAAGGATGGTTCAACCTTCCCTGTCCTGTCTCACGCAGATATAGTAAAAAAGGATATTAATACAATCGGAGTCCTTGGAATAGCCATTGATCTTACCGATAAGAAAAATGAAGAAAGAAAACAGAGGGAGATGGAGGCGCAGCTCCAGCGCGCCCAGAAGATGGAGGCCCTGGGCACCCTTGCAGGAGGTGTCGCGCATGACCTTAATAACATACTTTCAGGCATTGTAGGATACCCGGACCTGCTGTTAATGCAGTTGCCTCCTGACAGTCCATTCAGAAAACCTGTCATTACCATGCAGGAATCAGGAAAAAAGGCGGCTGCGATTGTTCAGGATCTGCTGACTCTTACAAGAAGAAATGTCATCGTTGATAAGACAGTCAATCTGAATGACATTATCAATGAATATCTGGCTAGCCCTGAGTTTGAGAAGCTCATCTCCTATCATAGATCAGTAAAGATCAGGACTAGACTGGAAGATGGATTGTATAATATCAAGGGCTCTCCAATACATCTGTTAAAGACAGTGATGAACCTTGTTTCAAATGCTGCAGAGGCATTGCCGGATGGCGGTGATATAATAATCTCAACTGAAAACAGGTATCTTGATCAACCCCTCAGGGGATATGATGATGTTGCTGAGGGTGACTATGCTGTGATGCGCATATGCGACAATGGCATTGGCATATCGCCGCATGATATAGGCAGGATATTTGAACCATTTTTTACAAAAAAGAGTATGGGAAAAAGCGGGACAGGTCTGGGCATGACTGTGGTCTGGGGAACAGTAAAGGATCACAATGGATATATAGATGTTAAAAGCACGGAAAACAGTGGCACGGAATTTACCCTTTTCTTTCCTGTGACAAGGGAATCGGTTAATCTGAAGGAAAAGGAAGAGGGGGTAACGCTTTATTACGGGCGGGGAGAGAGTGTCCTGATCGTAGATGATGTTAAATCTCAGATAGAGATAGCCCGTGAAATGCTTGAACAGTTAGGCTATTCGGTATCTGATGTTTCGAGCGGCGAAGAGGCGATCGAGTTTATCAAAGAGAATAAAACTGATCTGATTGTACTTGATATGATTATGCAGCCTGGCATTGATGGCCTTGAGACATATAAAAGGATATTAAAGATAAACCCTAAACAGAAGGCCATTATTGCAAGCGGATTTGCTGAAACCATCAGGGTTAAAAATACTATGATACTTGGAGCGGGAGCCTATATCAAAAAACCCTACAACCTTATCACACTTGCAAAGGCAGTAAGAACCGAGCTTGACAGGGGGCAGAATTAAGACCTTTGATTTTTGCAAAAAAATACCTCATGCTGAAAGATATTGAAAACTGACCAGTCTCTAGAGCCTGGTATTTTTCCGCTGAAAATATCCAGGAGATAACATCAATTAAGAAAGCGGAAATAGTGGAACACTGACACAGCGCCTCATTCCCGCACAGGTAGGCGCAGAGCGTGTAGAGCGGTAAGCCCGGAAGAATCTGAGTTATTTAGTCCAACAATTTAATATTATTGGCCTTTGCTGCTATCTTACCCCTGTCTACAGCATAACCTACAGCAGCCTGGGATATCCCCAGTCTCTTGGCCATGGATGTCATGCTTTCTCCAAGCCCTCTCACACATAAGTAACAGAAGACACTCCTTGCCTCCGATATCCTGCGCTTCCTGCTCCCTGAGTACATATCATCCTTTTCAATCTCATATCTTTCTAAAACCAGCTTCTCTACATACTCTATATCATAACCCTTCTTTTTAAGCCTGTATCTGCGGTCAAATGCCTCATTTGCCTTACCTATGATCTCAGTAATAAATGCACTATCCCCAAGTATCCGCTCATCACCCTTTATTCTCTCTTTCTTTTTTAACGGGATTTTCTTCACCTCAGACCATCCCCCAAGGCTTCTTATCATCCCTCCGCCTACCAGTTCAGGTCTTCTTCCCTTTTCTATACCTTCATCTACAAATCTTGCATATTCCTTTCTGACCTTTGACAGGTTTTTATTGAAATAACTCAGTACATATTTTGCATCCTGCCACTTTCTGTTATTATTATTCATTATTGTACTGTGGCCCGAATAGGGGTATTTATTGAGTTCAGTTATTCCCGCTACCAGTTTTGCCCGTAATGGGTTAAGGTGTATATACCTTACCAATTCAAGCAGGTAATTTTCCTCCTGGCATATGATGGATTTATACCTGTTCTGAAAGAGCTGCCCGTGTCGTTTGTATTTATTATTAAAATAGACAGCGTACCCGGTAAGAAGTCTTCTCATTACTTTTGATACACCTGCCTCACCGCTTCTGAATAGAAAATGGGCATGGTTTGGCATGAGTGCAAAGGCATAGCATGATGTTTTGGTTTCAGGAAGAATAAGGGATAGTCTGTCAAGAAGATTATCCCTGTCTTCATCATCCCTGAATATCCTTCTTCCTTCTATGCCCCTGATTATTACATGATGTAATACACCAGGGGCGTCTAATCTGGATTGTCTAGGCATAATGGCCAGCTTATCTACCTGATAATTTTCTTCTTTTCAAGTTATTTTAGATTCTTAAGGATGTCCCAAAATAAACACGGTGTTTCAGTAGAAAAGGTTCCTTGAAGTGTGCCCGGGGTCTGGCCGCCCAGACCGGTATGGCCAACCAATGGCTAAAGGATCAAGGTCTTTTGTCTGTAAAAGATTTGTGGGTTAACATTCATTATCCGGCTAAGGCCCGATAACCTCCGTGAACCGCCTAGTGTGAACCCGCACGCCGCGGTGGTGTGGTAAGGGGGAGTTAACTCTCCCCCTTACCCAATTCGGTGTTATCTATTGACCATGACATGCTAAGTTTTCTTTGATTAATTGCACAATCTCGAAGGTAGAGATTTATTAAACTTTGGTAAGGAATTCCAGTTTCTTCAGACATTCCCTTAAAATAAGTTACTGTGTCACGATCGAGCCTCATTGTTACAGGCTGTTTTAATAATTTTATATAAGGGTTTTTTCGCCCCATCATTTTTGAAAAGTCATAATGTTTTCTCATTTTCTGTTCCTCCAATATTCAGATTCTTCCTCTTTGTCGGCCTTTCTTGCTGAAATGATTCTAATAACCGAATCGTTTTCTCTAAAGCAGTGACAAACAATCAGGATTTTTAATTTATAGCTGATTCCCAGAAGAATAAATCGGTCTTCTTCATCCGAATGATCTGGATCAAAATATTGAATTGCATTTTCATCATAGAATACCGTACGTGCTTCATCAAAGGAAACACCATGTTTTTTTATATTTATTTTATCTTTTTTGTTGTCCCATTCAAAGATTATTTCAGTCATATGTACAGTGTATTGATAAATTTGAAGTTGTCAATGTGTATTTTTACCGTTTAGGATTAGCGGCGACTTTCCACCTGGTCGGGTAAATTAAGTGTGTGTTTTATTTGGTTCCTTTATTCCTAAAATATTTATGACTTCATATGCGTTTATTAATATTTTAGAAAATATTTTATGTTCAGAGTAACGTGTGATGGCATTACATGCTAGAGAGAAGGCCAAAACAAATATTATCATAGGATAAAAACCTGTTCTATTTGTAAGAAATGAATACGAAAAAATAACTGCAAGGCCTATTAAAATACCTATCAGAGAAATCCACAATGCCAATTTGTTGTCAGACCACCTTTTATCATTTAGTTCCTTTTCAATATATTTGACCTTCTTCTGGATTTCTTCTTGCATGATGATTTCCATGATATTCGTTACCTCCTTTTCGAAGAACAACCGACGGCAATGGGGTCCCTCAAGGCGGCCCTTTATCGCCGCTTTTGGCCACTATCCTCCTCGATGACCTAAAAAAGGAGCTTGAACACTGTGGCCACAAATTTGTCCGCTATGCTGATGACTTTATCATTCTGGTAAGGTCCAAACGGGCTGGTGAAAGAATTATGGCAAGCGTTCAACGATTTCTTGAGAAGGTGCTCAGACTCAAGATCAACAGGAATAAAAGTCAGGTTGAGAAAATAGATAAGACCGATTTCCTGGGGTTTACCTTTAAGGGCGCCAAAATCAGATGGTCGGATAAGGCCTTTCGTGAGTTTAAGCGGAAGGTCAAGAAACTGACTGGAAGAGGCTGGTTTGTCTCTATGGAATATCGTCTGGAAAAACTGGCTTTATATCTTAGGGGATGGATGAACTATTTCGGCATATCTGAGTACTACAGCCCAATCCCTGAAATAGACCATTGGCGCAGAAGAAGGGTTCGAATGTGCTTCTGGAAACAGTGGCGCAGGTTTAAAACCAGAGTTCATAATCTGTTAAAACTGGGCACTCATCCAGGCGTTGCCATACCTATGTGTTTCAGTAGAAAAGGCCCCTGGAAGTGCGCCCGGACTTTTTTCACCCAGACCGGTATGGCCAACCAATGGCTAAAGGATCAAGGTCTTTTGTCTGTAAAAGATTTGTGGGTTAACATTCATTATCCGGCTAAGGCCCGATAACCTCCGTGAACCGCCTAGTGTGAACCCGCACGCTGCGGTGGTGTGGGAAGGGGGAGTTAAATCCACCTTTTTACCCGATTAAATTACAAATGGTTCGTATTTAATACCAAAGTTGTTGCTTCCACTAATAGCTTTAATGAATTTAACATTTAAATGCTTTCGTTCTTGAATCCACTTTACTAACCGTTGAAGATGCTTCATGTTGAAATTCATACCAAGTGCAACCTCGGTAAGTTCGGACTCATTATATTCACCGTACTCGTCCTCACTTCTTGATAGTACACGATATTCTTTTTGATACTCCCAAGAAACTGACTTGTAATAATACAACATATGTGGACATTGACCAGTATAAGGAGGTAATGACTTAACATATGTGACAGGCCTACCATTTGCCAAGTGCGTACACTTCCCCATCGGTAAATTATCATTAATTGAGAATCTTAGCCTTATGCCCCTATGGCGATCACCATAAAGTGCAAACATCAAGTTGTCGTCTCTTTCTTCCATGGAAAGGCAGAAGACTCTGCACCCATGAAGACTATTCCTCGCCGATTCCCATCCGGGGACATTGCAATCGAAGGTGTCGTCAAATGTGCATGGGTCGCTAAAATAGATTCGTCTATTAGCAATCAAGTCTTTTCAATGTTCATCCGACTGTGTCCCATTTAGAGAAATATAATGATATAAGTTCTTCATTTGCCTCTTCTATCGTTTAACGGGCGAGATAAGGGGTTGGCAGATTAATTGCATCGATGGTCGATAAAGCATGAAAACTATGGATACCGTTGACTTTCAATCGGAAAAAAACTAGCCAACCCCCTTGATTGCATTGTTGCATTTTTTGTCCTTTGTATCACTCATGGTATACTCCTCAAAATTTTCGCCGCAGAAGGGTTAACTCCGGTCGCCCTACG
>CAYWRH010000162.1:0-9785 GCA_964460435.1 uncultured Desulfatiglans sp. | reverse complement strand
AATTGGCACTTTCATAAGACCAAAGTAGATACATTTTCAGATTGACGATGACATACAGTTTCATAGCAAAACGATTCGCCCTGAGAAACCAGATCATCTCTAATAGTCGCGGCAATGGTTAGCGCCTCGTATGCTGATTTTTCAGGATATGAAGGGTTTATTTCTTTGGCTATCAGATCTGCATTAACAAATTTGATGCCATAATTAGTCAGATAGTGTTTGAAAAAAGTAGTCTTTCCAGCGCCATTTCCGCCAGCCAATACCCAGAGCTGTTTTTCATTTGGCACGGATTTCCCTGAATTTGCCCTTTGAAAATTTCCCGGTTTTTCTTTCTCCGGTTTGAGAATTTACCATATCAAGGAGACCATTGCCTTTTTGACTTGCTTCATAATAAAAGGGGGCAGAGGTAACAGGCTTATCTTTAAATCCCTTTTTCCTGTCAGCCTCAAGATTGTTAAATACTGTATCTGAGTCAACAGAGACTGTTTGCACAGGCTCTAAACGCACCTGCTTCAACCCCTGGATTATTGCAAAGGCATCTTCAATGCTGATTACAGAAGATATAATCCTTCCAAGGTTGGCCCAGTACTCAACCTGATTGGGTATAGATCGGCATTGCATGGCAGCAGAAGTTTGTGCCTGAAAGAGCAGATCGGCATTTAGTCTGATAGATTTTGTCGCCATAACATCCTCCTTTCAAAGGATAAATTGATGTTTATAGCATCAATATGATGCATAATGCCACATTATTAACACTTTGGATGCTACTTGTCAACAGGCGCTGCCGCGCAAGAAGATTCACGCAGGACCCAGCTTATCGCTTTATCAACCCTGTGCTCCATGTCCTCTGCTCTTTGCCCTTGCAGCTTTTCCACCTTCCAGCTTTGAGCTTTGAGATTTGAATTTTGGGCTTATTCTAGTGCCTCATCAAACCCTGTATTCCCCACAAACTTCTGCATAAACCCGGGCTGTTCAGCAAGATTCATATACTTTGTCTTACTCTTTATCTCTTCAGCCTCAAGGCGGGTATTCTTGTCCAGCAGGGCTAATACCGCTCCTTCACCTGCAAGGTTATCAGTAGAGATAATCTCTCCCAGTGTTTGAAGGTCAGGGAGCATGCCAATGGTGACAGCGCTTCTCCAGTTGAATGCGTTTCCAAATGCCCCGGTAAGCACGGTGCGGTCAATCTTTTTTATCCCAACCTTATTCATAAGCTCCTGTATGCCTGTCACAACCGCTGCCTTTGCAAGCTGCACCTGCCTGATATCATGCTGGGATACGAATATCTCCACGCGGGCCGGATTTTTGTCTTCAGGCACAAGCACCACCCTGGATGCGCCCCCATCCTTATCTGAGGTGGTATACCCGGGGGCATTTTTATTAAAATTTCCGCCTGATTTTATCATGCCGCTCCTGATCATTGCAGCAATAAGATCAAGTATGCCTGAACCGCAGAAACCCAGCGGAGGCTCTGAGCCTTCGCCGATAGTCTTATAACTGAATTTATATGTGGCCGGGTCAATGCTGCATGCGCTTATGGCGCCCAGGGTTGCCCTCATGCCGCATGAAAGCTGCGCCCCCTCAAGGGCAGGGCCTGTTGCGCAGCTTGTTGTCCACATGCCCTCTTTGTTTCCAAGCACTATTTCGCCATTGGTGCCAAGGTCAACAATAAGGGTCATCTCATCACGCATGTAGGGTTTGTTTGCAAGCACACAGGCAAGGGTGTCTCCGCCCACAAATGCGGCTATTATGGGGAGTATGGTAAAACTTGTGCCTGGCCTGAATTTGAGACCGAGCTCATCAGTGGTGAGCTTTATCTCAGAGAGGGTGGCAGGTATAAAAGGTGTTCTTCCAAGCCTGCTCACATCGAGCCCTGCAAGTATATGTTCCATGGTGGTGTTGCCTGCAACAGAAAATCCGTATATATCATCCCGTGAACCATTTACCTCCCTAAGGCAGGTGTCGGCAAGATATGATATAGCATCAAGGGCAAGGCCCTGGAGCCTTTTCAGGTTTTGAGGGCTTTTTCCTGCAAAGTTGATTCGGCTTATCACATCATCGCCGTAACGCCTCTGCGGATTAATGGTTGCCCTTGAGGCAAGTATATGACCTGTCTTAAGGTCACACAGGTATCCTGCAACGGTAGTGGTGCCGAGGTCCACAGCAAGCCCCAGATATCTTTTATCGCCTTTAAGTTCCAGGTATGGGTTCACAGGGTAAGGCCCTGATTTAACCTTTTTTGCCTCAACATGCCCCTTGTCCTGACCTGATTCAGGCAGGCGCACCATCATGGGCCTGTCAATTACTACCTGGCAGGCCAGCCTGTAACCGGATGTGATAAGACCGGCTGAGAGATGTTCTGTTTCAATATCATTAAGGTCAGGAAATCCCTTTGTAACTACAATAATCCTGCACTTTCCGCAGACACCATTGCCTCCGCAGTCTGCCCTGAGATCAACATGGTCAGACAGTGCATCCATAAGGGTTTTACCAGCCTCTGCCATTATCTTTTTGCCTTCAGGCAGGATAGTTATTTCATGATATTCAGCCATTTATAAACTCCAAAAGGTTATTTTAGATATCTACAATAGCTTTCTCATATAAAGAGTGTCAATTGGAAATGATTATTTACTTTAACAGTTGGGAAATGGTTTGATTGAAATTTGAGATCTGAAATTTTTAATCGAGTTTTCTTCCCTTCCATTCAACCGGCCTGTTAGAAGTCAAGGCAGCAAAGGCAAACAAGGCAAGAAAAAATATCAATACAGCAGGGTAAAGGAGGGCTGACCAGAGAGGGAAATTGCCGATACGGCGTAGATGGATAAAGAGTTGAACCACGCAAATGAGATAAATGAAACCTCCGTAACAGATATCCATAATATTTCCATTATAGAGTGAAACCATGAAGTAGACCGTGGCGGCAATCAGCCCTGATATCCATGAAATGGCAATGGTCATGTTCAGCCGGGGGGTCTCATCTGCGCCAAGGGCAAAGGATTTTAGCCATCCATTTATAAGGGATCCCAAACCTTCGGGGTACATCCTTATATTAAGAACACCCCTTCCCCTGAAAAGAGTAAGAGGGATATTATATCTTATCAGTATGGCTCCCATAGAATAGTGTTCAAGCACCCGGTCTTTAACCGACAAGTGACCTCCGGTGCGGTAATAATCACCTCTTGATATCACAAGGCACGGGCCAAAAAGGCCCTTTGATTGGCGTTTACCTGAGAGGGATAAATAATAGATACCGGCAAGCTGCATCAGATTAAAGATAGCAGAAAAGGCCTCATAGGGTTTTTTTATCCTATGGTAAGGAAATATGGAGATTACACCTGTGCCCTCATAATTACCGATAATCCTTTCAAGGCCATCCGGCTCCAGAAAGGTGTCGGCATCAAGGAAGATAAAGAGATCCCCCTTTGCCTTTTGTGCCCCCTGATAACAGCCCCAGGGTTTTCCTCGCCATCCATCTGGAAGAGGGCCGGACTCTATAACACAGGCGCCATTTTCTGCTGCTACTCTGGCTGTTCCGTCAGTCGAATTGTCATTAACCACAATGATTTCAAAGGGAAGAAGAGTCTGGTTTTTTAATGATATCAGAAGCGCAGGAAGGTTGTTATCTTCATTTCTTGCAGGGATAATGATGCTGATTCTTAAGACAAGGGCAGGGCACCTTTTTTTAATCACCAGTAAAGGAAATCCATAAAACAGGAAAAGACCAGCAATTAGCGATAAGAGAACATAAAGCCCCATCAATAACATCGCTATAGCGCCCTGACTGAAAATTCTTTATCTATCATCTCTGCAACATTCTGGCCGCATAAAACCACCATCGGCATGCCGCCTCCCGGGTTTACAGAGCCCCCTGTAAAATAGAGGTTTGTGTATTTTGTACTTTTTTTCGGGCATTTCATGGCAAAATTCCTTTTCCTGTCAGACACCACACCATATATGGAGCCCCCATTTGAGTAATAGCGCCTCTTTATATCCTCGGGCGTCCACATATCCTCTGTGATAATACTCTCCCTCAACCCCGGAAGGGCAATTCGTTCCATCTTTTCAAGAATCCTGTTTTTTAAGGCCGTATAATCCTCTCCGGCAGGGTTCCCCTCCCTTTTCAGATGCGGGATGTGGGGAAGTATCTTTATGTTATCACACCCCTCAGGGCAAACCGAAGGATCGGTCCGGGAAGGTGCAACCACATAGAGGGTAGGGTCTTCGGGTATTTTCCCTTCATCAAAAACAGTGCGGAAGTGTTTCTCCTGATCCTTTGCAAAAAAGAAGTTGTGGTGTGACAGTTGAGGGAATGGCCTGTTTGTACCAAGATGAAGCACAAGGCCTGAACATGCAGGTTCAAATGGTTTCAGCTTGTCAAGGAATACATCATCCTCTTTAAGAAGTTTTTCATAGGCAGGTATTACCTCCATGTTTGAAACAATAATATCAGAGGCATGGAATGAACCATCAGCAAGCCTGATCCCCTTAACCCGGTCTTCATCCCTTTCAATCACGGTAACCTCTGCGTTCAGATTTATTTCAACCCCGAGCCCTTTTGCAAGGCGCTCCATGCCCATAGCCAGGTTATACATGCCGCCCTTCACATACCAGAGGTCATACCTGAACTGGATGGTAGGCATGAGGTTCATGAATGCAGGGGAATTAAGGGCTGATGAACCCACATATTTTATGAAGTAGTCCATGATGTCGACAAGATAGGGATTCTTTAAACGCCTTTTGTTGCGCTTATGCATGGTTGTCCAGTAATCTATCTTAAGCAGATTTTTAAGGTTATAAAAGGATACAAAATCCTGTTTTGTATCAAGCCCATTTTCAAAATATCCCTTTTCAATCAGGTCATACTGTCCTGCTGAATACTCTAAATATTCAAAAAATCGTTTTTCAAGATCAGGGCCGCCAAGTTTTGCGAGCTCCCTTCTCATCTCAACAGGGTCCATATGAAGGTCAACAATTGTGCCATCCTCAAAGAAGTTTCTCCAGTGAGGTGTTACAGTTTCAATGGTCACATCCTCCTCCATACGCCTGCCTGCTCTTGTCCACAGGCGCCTGAAGTAATGGGGAAGGGTCAGAATAGATGGCCCAAGGTCAAAGGAAAAGCCATCCTTTTTGAGAATATTGAGCTTTCCGCCCACCCTGTCATTTTTTTCAAAGATATGAACCGAATATCCCCTTTCTGCAACGGATATAGCGGCAGATAGACCGCCCAGACCTGCACCAATAATAATTACCTTTTTATTGCTGTTTAACGCCATAATATTGCACCTTTCATTTATTTGAATTTGATGATTCCAATATTTTAATACCCCTTAAGGCCAGAGGATCAACCGGATTTACATCAAGGGCCTTTTTATAATAGTCATATGCCCTGTCATATCTTTTCTGGTGAAAGAATATATCGCCTATGAATGCCAAACAGGTGCTCCTGCCCCATGAGGGAAGAAGCCTCTCTTTTGTATTCTGAGCCTCTCTCTCAAACAGTCTCTCCGCCTCTAAAAGGTGCTCAAGGGCCTTGTCACGGCCACCCAGTATCTCCGGGGCATTCCACAGGCTGGTGCCGGTCAGGTAATGCACACGGGGGTTTAGTTTATCAAGGGCAATGGCCCTGTCGCGATCCCTGCCCACCATTTTCCCCTGTGAAAAGACCGAAGAGGGTTTCATCTTGATAAGTATGCCCCTTAAAACCCCTCTGAGCGCATAGCTTTCACTGAAATCAGGTGCCAGCTCAATAGCCTTTGAAAGAATCTCAATCCCTTTTTTTGCATTTTCAACCCCTTGTTTTTTATCCTTGGGCCCTTTCCCGGTAAAAAGATCGTGCTGTACAAGAAAAAAATATACTGTGCCGGCCCAGTATTCTGCAAGGCCATCTGCCTTTCCGGAATTGATGGCCTCGTTAAATAGGGAAAGGCTGGACTGGAATCTTTTTTCATCCCACTCATTATATGCGCAGTTAAAGGTATCTATCCCCTGAATCAGGAGCCCTTCATAATCACCGGCAAATCCATTGTGCAGAGGGAAAAAGAGCGCAGCAATAAAAACAGGGATACAAAATCCGGCTATTTTACGGGGTATCTTTTCCATTTGCGCATTATGTCATAATAGCATAATTATGAATAGCAATTTTCTTGAGGTAAACACTCATGTTTGAATCATTATGCAGATTTTACAGTTCAGGAAAG
Organism: uncultured Desulfatiglans sp.; assembly: GCA_964460435.1. GTDB lineage: Bacteria > Desulfobacterota > DSM-4660 > Desulfatiglandales > HGW-15 > JAAZBV01. The sequence continues at coordinate 3,588 of CAYWRH010000162.1, read as the reverse complement.
ACCATGCCTGATGATTTTCGCAGGTTATGTCTTGAATCATTGAGAAATGAAATTTTTAATAGAGAAGATGATATCCTCCATGCCCTTTATCTGGATGTCGGCAAGCCTGCATCAGAGGCATATGTATCAGAGGTGGGTTTTGTACTGAGCGAGATCAATTATGCCTTGAAAAACCTTCACAAATGGATGAAGCCTGTAAAGGTAAAAACACCTCTGATGTTCTGGCCTGCAAAAAGTTTTATTGCCCCTTCGCCAAAGGGTGTAGTCCTTATACTTGGCCCCTGGAACTACCCGTTTCAGCTACTTTTTACACCGCTAGTAGGCGCCATTGCAGCAGGCAACTGCGCAGTAATCAAGGCATCGCGCCATACACCATATATTTCAAAGGTGATGAAAACCATAATAGAGGAGACCTTTGACCCTGGCCTTTGCCGGTTTGTATCTGGTGATGAAGAGGGTGCAAGGGGATTGATAGATTTAAAATGGGATCATATCTTTTTTACAGGCAGCACAGAGGCGGGGCGAATGGTGATGGAAAAGGCATCTAAAAACCTTACGCCTGTCACTCTGGAGCTTGGAGGCAAAAATCCCTGCATGGTCTTTAATGATGCGGATTTAAAGGTCTCTGCGGAGCGGATTGCATGGGGCAAATTTTTGAATGCTGGCCAGACCTGCATTGCCCCTGACACAGTCTACTGTCATGAAGATATCAGGGAGAAATTTATAGAAATGGTTAAGGTTGCCATTACACGCTTCTATGGCGCAGACCCTGAAAAAAGCCCTGATTTCGGAAGGATTATAAATGCCTATCATGTAAAAAGGCTTGCCTCATATCTAGAATGTGGTTGCAGGATAGTTGCAGGTGGGAGGTATGATGAGTATAAGCGCTATTTTGAGCCCACAGTGATCACAGATGTTCCTGAATATGCCCCTGTTATGGATGAAGAGATATTCGGCCCCATCCTGCCTGTAATCGGTTTTCAGGGTATAGAGGATATTATTTTCAGGTTAAGGGATAAACCTCATTCGCTCGCCCTTTATATCTTTACAAAAAACAGGGAATATCAGGACAGGCTTATGAAGGCCATTCCATCAGGGTCAGCGGGTATAAATGAGACAGTAAAGCAGGGGGCAACACACTATCTGCCTTTTGGAGGGTTTGGAGAGAGCGGCATGGGGAGGTACCACGGAAAGGCATCCTTTGAAGCCTTTTCCCATTTCAAGGCGGTGCTCTGTTCCGGCTATCGTGGGACAGAGTTTCATTACCCGCCCTATGGAGACAGGTTGCAATTTTTAAAAAAGATATACAGGCTTTTTGGCTGATAAAAGAGGTGGATTATGAAATGGCCAACATTGATCCTTTACCTTTTTATTATCATGGGCATGGTTTATATGATGACATGCCTTTTTTATCTTCTGTTGCACAGATATTTTATTATCTTTCCATCCAGAAAACTTTTAAAATTCCCTTCGGATTATGCGCTTCAATATGAGGAGGCATCTTTTTATGCAAAAGACAATACCCTCCTTTACGGATGGTTTATCAGGGGTGAACCCATTCTGAACTGCGAGCGGTTAACGATTATCCTTTTCCCCGGCAACAAGGGCGCGATGTCTGATTTTCTATTGCAGGTAAAGCATCTGGCTGAGGCAGGTTTTAATATCTTTTTATTTGGCTACAGGGGTTCTGGAAAGAGTGGGAAAAAATGGCCTGTGGAGAAAGGTGTCTATGCTGATAGTCTGGCAGCCTGTGAATATCTTGTAAAAGAAAAGGAGATACCGCCTGAAAAAATTATCTTTCTGGGCCAGTCACTCGGTTGCGCAATGGCCTCTTATGTGGCAACAAAATTTAACCCCCTTGCCCTTTTCCTTGAAGGGGGCTTTCCATCTATAGCGGATGTTGCGGCACGGGCAGTAAGGTGGCTCCCTCTTAGGCTGCTTACCACATCCAGATTTGATACGAAAAGGCATCTATCAATTGTTCATTGCCCGGTCATGATTATACACAGCCGTGATGACAGGGCGATTCCTATTTCCGATGCGGATATCCTGCTTGATGCTGTTCAGGGGAAAAAGAAGATGGCAATCATCTCCGGCCCCCACGCAAAGGGGCTTGAGCATGATTCTGCAAAATACCTGGGGGAGTTGAAGGGGTTTTTAAAGGCAATTAAGGTGTCACAAATTTGAATCACAAAATTGAGTGTTTTACCATGATAACTTTAATCGTGCCTTTTTTACTATTACTTGTTAAAATCACTGAAAATGTTAATAAAAGATTATATAATTTCCACTTTTAATATTTTTTCTTTACTGACTTTATATATAATAAATAACAGATTAAAAAATTCGGCATTGCAGATAACAAATAAGGGTATTGAATTCAAGGTTAAATGACATGGCACAGAATAATGATATTTTTAAGAATGGAGCTATATGGCTTAAAGCTGATTTTCACATGCACACTAGGGCAGATCACGAATACGATAAAAAGTATAAAAATGATGATCAATTTATAAATAAATATATAGAAAGGATGGAAACGACTGACACCAGGGTTGGAGTCATAACGAATCATAATAAATTCGATAAAGAAGAATTTCTTTTGTTAAAAAGCGCTGCACAAAAAAAAGATATCTGCCTTATCGCCGGGATAGAGTTTTCCTTAAAAGAAGGAATGCATTTGCTGATTGTTTTTGATGACCCATGGTATCAGGGGAAAAGCGATAATATAAACATGTTTATTAATAATGCATTTTATGGCATTCCCAATTTTGACATGCCTCCTTATCCGAATTCCAGATTTTCAATTAAAGAAACAGTTGAGGCGCTTGATAATATAGGCATTGATTATTTTCTTGTTATGCCACACCCTGACGATGTTAACGGCCTTTTCAAGGTTCTTAGCGGGCGAACGCTTGAAGCATTTATCAAAGCGGATGAGTTTAAAAAAGTGGTTGCTCTGCAAAAAAGCGGAAACAGGGAAAACTATGACAAGATAACACAATTTACAGGCAAAAAACTCGCCTGTGTTGAAGGATCAGATAATGCTAAGAGTGGGATTGAATCTATCGGAAGCGGACGAATTACCTATGTGAAGCTTGGCAGTTACAGTTTTGAAGCATTAAAGTATAGCCTTATTGATCATCATAATCGAGTCAGCCCAAAAGAAAAGCCTGAAATTAAAAACGCCTGGATTAAATCTATCTTTTTTGAAGGCGGACTGCTCAATGGAACAAAACTGGATTTTTCCCCGGAATTAAACAATTTTATAGGAATCAGAGGGAGCGGTAAATCATCAATACTGGAAATTTTGAGATACACTCTTGGTATATCTTTAAGTAATCAGTCCAGTGATAAAGATTATAAAAACGGCCTTATTGAACATGTTCTCAAAAGTGGAGGAAAGGTCATTGTTGATGTGGTTAACAACCTTAAAAAAGAATATAGAATTGAAAAAATTTACGGTCAGAAAGAGGATATTTTTGAAGGCAGTTCTAGAATAGATGTTCCATCAATAAGCACAGTTTTTAAAATGCCGGTTTATTTCGGTCAGAAAGACCTCTCAAGCAAACATATTGATTTTGAAGC
>CAYWRH010000161.1:0-9843 GCA_964460435.1 uncultured Desulfatiglans sp. | reverse complement strand
GAGGCTTACTTATACTCCCGGAATTGTCAAACTCTGGGAGTCTCTCCGGCAAAGCAGGAGGTTTACCTAAATGATATTACCCCTAAAATAATAATACCCGGTCAATCAGAAAAATAGAACAAATTTACCGTGTCTGCCTTTGTTTCTTCATAATGTGCTTTAAGAAGATCATCAGGTAATTTTTCAAAGGAACGCTTTTTGTAACACCTTCTATGGATCATCTTTTATACCATAACCTTAAGCTCTTCTATATGTTTCTCAAGTCTTTTTGCTGAAACCGGAAAGGCAGTGCCAAGCTCAGGGGCAAAGACCGACACCCTGTATTCTTCAATCATCCACCTCAATTTCTCCAAACCCTCTTTTTTTTCAACTGATGCATATGGTGGCAGCTTCTCATACATATCCTCAAGAATAGTTTCAAACCCCTCTACCGTTCTTGCCTTTTCATTGTCCCTCTCAATATTATTGATACCCCTTTCCAGCCTTACCTCCATTGCCTTAAGGTACCTGGGGATATTTTTCATCATCTCTGAGGAATAAATATCTGCGAAATTTTGCGGCACCAGCCTTTCAGCAAGCTTTCTTATTTCAGCGCATAGAGTTATGCCTGCATGGTTTATCTTTTTTGATTTGGCCAGTTCGTCTATATAACCTCTTGTATGGCTGTAGGCGGTGATGAGCCTAAGCACAAGGTCCCTCAAGTTTCTATATTCTTCAAGCATCATCGCAGGCAGTTCATTTGTATACCTGTCAAACTCCTCTCTGTTACGTATATTCTTTCTGAACAGTCTTTTTATAACGGCTTCCTGCATCATATCAGAGAGAGCTGCTTCACCCCCAAAATATAATGCTCTCCTTGCCGCCTCCCCGCGAAATGGCCAGTCACGCTTGAGGAACCTTATATCCTTTGCAAGCCTGGCAATTAAAAGTTCCTGCACACCGGTCTCATGAATCATAAGGGCGCGTTTTTTATCCTGGTAAAGCATGATATTTACCTGCCCGTTATCAGGTTCAAGAGCAGGGTAAAGGGTCACAGGCGTGCCTGTCTCAAGAGATTCAGGCAGGTAATCAAAATCCCATTCTTTTATACCTTTCCGCTCCCACCTCTCTTTCAGTTCAGTGAATTGATTTATATCAGCATGCCGTGTCGAATGGCTCTTCAGTATCTCGTATATATTTCGCCCAGTTTCGAGTTCCTTTCCACTGTCATCTGTAATCGCAATCCTTGTGCGCAGGTATTCCGGTATCTCAACCTCTAGCCAGACTGAAGCAGGGATACTGACCTTGAACCTGTTATAGATAAACTTTGAGAGGGTATTTATCAGGGACTCCTTGCCTGTTTTCATCTCATTCATGATGATATCCACGGTATTTGACACAGGCACAAAAAGTTTTCTATATCGCTTAGGGAGCCCCTTGATAAGGGCTGTAAGCTTTTCCTCCAAAAATCCATCAACGCCCCACTCCAAATGTTCCGGTGAAAGGCCTGATGCTATATGAGAGGGAATCTTAATGGTTACCCCATCATCTTCCTTACCGGGTGAAAAACTGTATGATAGACTGAGCTTTACATTGCCTATTGTAAGCTCATCAGGAAAAAGTTTAAGGTCATCTGTATTGGGACTGGCCAGGAGAATATCCTCCTCTGTCATCTTGAGAAAATCATCAGAGCCCCTTTCCCTGATCATCCTTGCAAGGCTCCTTGAATCACATATGCCTTCAAGCCTTTCAGAATAAAAGGCGGCAAGGGCATCTTCATTTGCCAGCAGATCCCTTCTTCTGAGTTTGTTCTCCATTTTTTCAAGTTTTTTAAGCAGGTTCATGTTATGTTCAAGAAACGGGAATTTTTGGGAAAGACCATTTTCTATTAAGGCTGATCTTACAAATATCTGGTGTGACTCCTTTGCATTAATTCTACCATAGGATACAGACCTCCCTGTTACAACAGGCAAACCATACAATGATACTGTCTCCAGCGCCCTTACCTCACCCCTCTTTTTTTCCCAGTGAGGGTCAGAATAGGAATATGTGCAAAGCCCCTGCCCTATGGCTTCAAGCCAGGCAGGATCTATCTTTGCAACATTCCTTGCGAAAAGCCTTGATGTTTTTACAATCTCGCTCGCAACTATCCACTTTGGGTTTTTATTGAACAGGGCTGAACCCGGAAAAACCATTACCTCCCTGCCCCTTGTTGATTTGTATATGTTTTTTTCCTTTAGCACAGCGATGTTTGACAGAAAGCCGCTGAGTATGGCCCGGTGAACCCCGGCATACCGGGATAATGAATCAAATTTTTCAGGCAAAGGGATAACAGGAATCTTCTGTTCCCTTATAATGGTCATTATCTGGTCATAGGTATATGCCCATTCTCTCATCCTCGGAAAAGAAAGAAAATGATCTTTGCAGAATTTACGCATCCTGTTCTGTGTTTTAAGCTCTTTCCATTCACGGTGATAATGCTTCCATATCTTCAGCATTGTTAAAAAATCAGAGTCTGCATCCCTGAATGGCGCATGCATCTGATCAGCTAAAGCGGCCTTTTCAATAGGTCTCTCTCTTGGGTCCTGAATACTCAGTATGCCTGCAATGACAGCAGCCTCTTCAACGCAGCCCTCTTTGCACGCCTCAATCATCATCCTGCTGATTCTCGGATCAAGCGGCATGGCTGCCATCAGTTTGCCCCTTTCAGTAAGAACGGTTTTCCCCTTCTTTTTTACTATTGCACCAAGTTCGTTAAGCAGATCAAACCCATCCTTTATGCTCTTATCACCCGGAGGATCAATAAAGGGAAACGATACAGGCTCTCCAAGCCTGAGATCAATCATACGGAGTATAACCTCTGCAAGATTTGATCTTAATATCTCCGGCGGCGTAAATTCTTCACGGTTATCATAATCCTTTTCAGAATAGAGCCTTATACATACCCCGCTCTGAACCCTGCCTGCGCGCCCCTTTCTCTGGTCAGCGCTGCTTTTGGATATGGGGCTCACAGGCAGGCTGTTGGTCCTTGTCCTGGGCAGATACCGGGCTATCCTTGCCAGCCCTGTATCTATAACATACCGTATGCCAGGTATGGTTAGAGATGTCTCCGCCACGTTGGTTGCAACAACTATCTTGCCTGTCTTTACACTGTATATCCTCTGCTGCATGGTAGATGGGAGCCTTGCAAACAGAGGGAGGATGGCCGGGTTATCTCTGTAGTTCCGGCCTGACAACCTGTCGCAGGTCTCAAGTATATCCTGTTCTGTAGGCATGAAGACCAGTATATCGCCCCTCTCCCTCTTCTCCTTCAGCTCATCAATGGCCTGAAGTGCCAGATCAACATATGTTATCTCTCCCCTTTCCTCCAGTTCAGGGTCAATGGGCTTATATATCACCTCAACAGGATAGAGCCTTCCGCTAACATGGATTACAGGCGCATCATTGAATGCCTTTCTAAATTTCTCAGTATCAAGTGTGGCCGATGTAATGATAATTTTGAGTTCAGGCCTTTTTGGAATGAGTGTTCTTAGAATGCCAAGGATAAAATCTATGTTAAGGCTCCGTTCATGGGCCTCATCAATTATCAGTGTGTCATATTCATTTAAAAAGGCGTCCCCCTGTGTCTCAGCAAGGAGTATACCATCAGTCATTACCTTAATAAAGGCATCAGGTGGGGTTTTATCCGTAAACCTGACCTTGTATCCCACGGATTTTCCGAGGGGTTCATTAAGCTCTTCAGCTATCCGCCTGGATATGGAGGAGGCAGCAATACGCCTTGGTTGAGTGCATCCTATCTTGCCAGCGATGCCTCTTCCTGCATCAAGGCACATCTTGGGAATCTGAGTGCTCTTACCTGATCCGGTCTCGCCGGAAATTATTATCACCTGGTTTTCCCTTATTGCAGTGATTATCTCATCCTTTTTAGCTGTGATTGGAAGTTCTTCAGGATAGGAGACCTCAGGGATTAAGGTCTCTCTTCTCTCTCTTTCATAATTGGATCTCTCTGCCAGGGCAAGAAGTTGTGCAAGGATTTTGGAAAAAGAGCCCTTGACTCCCCTGCCCTTTTCGCCATTTTCATGCAATTTTTTCAGTCTGTACGAAATAAATGCCCTGTCCCGGAGCATTGTCCGGGAAAGCATGGATTCGATTTTTTCAATCTGTTCGGGGATACTCATATTATAATATTGCACGGTGTTATCATTTTTTCAAAAAAGTATAACATGGCGAATAACATGGCAAGCAAATCCTTAAAGCAGGAAGAGAGGAGGGTATTTTATTCTATCCATAACTTCATGAGTCTGACAATAACCTCTGCGGCCTTTTCCATGTCTTCAAGTGCAATCCATTCAAGCCTTGAATGTACATTGTTGCCACCTGTAAAGAGGTTAGGGGTGGGAAGCCCCATAAAGCTAAGCCTGGCCCCGTCTGTGCCTCCCCTGATACCCTTCCTTACAGGGGTTAGCCCTGCCTCCCTTATGGCCTGAAAAGCCTTTTCTATAACAAGAGGATGATTATCCAGCACCTGTTTCATGTTACGATAGGATTCATTTACCGACATTGTTATTTCTGCACCTCTGTATTGATCCTTCACCCTGTCAACAGTTTCTCTGATCAGCCTTTCCTTTTCATGCAGGGCATCTTCTTCAAAATCACGGACAAGTATCTGTATCTTCGCCTCCTCGACACCGGCAGATAGCTGATTTGGGTGTATATAGCCATCCCGGTTATCACTGTTTTCAGGGGAGCCACTCTCTTCGGGCAATGTCTCTATAATCCTGGCAGCGATTTTAATGGCATTTATCATCTTCCCCTTGGCATAGCCGGGGTGCACATTGATCCCTCTGATTTTTATATCAACCGAATCAGCGCAAAAGGTCTCATCCTCGATCTCTCCCAGATTTCCGCCATCCACAGTGTATCCGTAATCGGCACCTATCTCTTCAATATTAATTTTATCTGTGCCTTTTCCAGTCTCCTCATCAGGGGTAAACAGTATCCTTATATCAGGCCTTGGAAATTCCGGATTCTTTACCAGAAAATTCAAAGCGCTCATGATCTCCGCTATGCCTGCCTTGTCATCAGCGCCCAGAAGGGTAGTCCCATCTGTAGTGATAATTGTCTTGCCTTTCTTTTCCTTGAGAAGTGGATTGTCTGCAACAGCAAGCGTGAGTTCATGGGAAATAGAAATATCACCGCCATCATAATCATGGTGGATTAAAGGTCTCACCCCTCTGCCTGAGACATCAGGGGATGTATCCATGTGGGCAATAAGGGCAATAACAGGCACCCTTTTTTTCTGATTGGTATTTAGAAAGGCTGACACATATCCGTACTCGTTTACATTAACATCAGTAAGCCCAATCTCATTAAGCTCAATAACAAGCTTATGAGCAAGGTCAAACTGTGCATTTGTGGATGGAAAGCGCTTTGAATCATGTTCAGAGCGTGTATCTATCTTTACATATGATATGAATCTATCAAGGAGATCAGGAAACCTCATTTGTTATACCTTCAGACTTTCATATATGGTTTTCACCTGTATGCAGAGTTGTTCAAACTGTCCAGGGTACAGTGACTGCGCACCGTCGCTCAATGCCTTTCCTGGATCATTATGAACCTCGACAATAATACCGTGTGACTCAACAGCTACAGCCGCCCTGCTCAGAGGAATAACCTGGTCTCTTTTTCCGGCTGCATGACTGGGGTCTATAATAATAGGAAGATGACTTTCCGTTTTAACTACAGGGACAGCAGAGAGATCAAGTGTGTTCCGGCTGTGGTTCACAAATGTCCTGACGCCTCTTTCACAGAGAATCACCTGTGAGTTACCCTCAGCAAGTATATATTCAGCAGCCATAAGCCATTCCTCTATTGTGGCGGCCATGCCCCTTTTCAGGAGGACGGGCTTCTTTGAAGCCCCTGCCCTTTTCAGAAGGCTGAAATTCTGCATGTTTCTTGTGCCTATCTGAACAAGGTCTGCGCTTTCTTCTACCTGATCAAAGGTGTTTATATCAACAACCTCTGTTACAACAGGAAGCCCTGTCTCTCTTCTTACCTTTTCGAGTATCTTTAAACCGGTAAGTCCAAGGCCCTGGAACGCATAGGGAGAGGTTCTGGGCTTAAATGCCCCGCCCCTGAACATGTCAGCGCCGGCTGCCTTTACCTTTTCTGCAATGGTCAGGGCCTGTTCCTCACTTTCAATGGCGCACGGGCCGGCAATAATGGTCATATGGCCATTTCCAACCTTAACATCTCCAACTGACACAACAGTATCTTCAGGTTTAAACTCCCTGCTTACCAGTTTATATGGTTTTGTAACAGGTATTGCATCCTGTACACCGGGCATTCCGAGAAATAGAGATCCATCTACCGGCCCCTTGTTATAAAGGATCCCTATGGACATCCTTTCGCCTCCGGGGATTGGTCTCGGGATATACCCCTGTCCCTTTATTGCGCCAATTACATCCTCTATCTCCTTATCAGTTGCGTTTTTGCTCATCACAAGTAACATTTCATATCTCCCTGTTTTTAAAAAAGGAAAGGGGCTGATGGTTTCCCACAGCCCCTAAAACAAAAAACCGCGGGAATTATTCCAAGTCCGCGGTCCTTATATTATTTAACATCCAGCAAAATTAAGATTTCAAAGGACAGCAGACCCCTCCATGCGCCACCAGCGCCACCACCAGTATCTGTTATTGATATTTCTGTTTAACATCTTTTACCCTCTGCTATAAGCCCTTGAATAGTGTTGAATCTAAACCAACAGGGACATTATTGTCAAGGCTTTTATTGAAGAAATACTATCTGCTTCCTTTTTGTATAGAGACATGTTACCTTGCGCCTCTATAGCACAATTAAAGGAGAATACTATGAACAGACTTCGGTTTTTAACAGGATCAGGGCTGATTTTTTTGCTGATCATATGGTCCGTTATATCATTATACCCTGACTGGCTCTGGTTTGACACCCTGGGTTTTTCATCTCTCTTCATGACAATGCTCGTGAGCAAATATGGATTTGGGGCGGCAGTGTGGCTCTTTCTTATATTGCTTATTACCGTGAACATCCTGATTGCCAGAAGACTGAATCCTGAATATTGCTCCGGCAATTACCTGAAGGAAAAAGGGCCGGAGGCCATGCTATTCGGGCTCTCTAATAAGTCGCTTAACTCCCTTGCTCTTATTTTTGTGGCTATTCTCAGCATTGTTGTTGCATATAAGAGCAGTAAACACTGGGACATTATTCTCAGATATCTTTATCAGGTGCCGTTTGGTTCCACTGACCCTGTTTTTAACAAGGATATAGGTTTTTATATATACACTCTGCCCCTTTTTCTCCTCATAAAAAATGGCCTTATTTTTCTTATTGCTGTTTCCACGATTATTACAGCAGGCTGGTATCTGAAAAACGGGGCGCTCCAGATAGAGGGAGATATGGCGCCAATGGAAGGCGCTCCGCCATCCATGCCAGGTCTGAAGATCACTGTAAATGGAAAAAGGCACCTGATCTTCATATTCGGGATTATAGTGTTGCTTATAGGGTTGAGCTTTTACCTTAAGACTTATGAGCTTCTGTTTTCCACCCAGGGCCCTGCATTTGGCGCAGGATATACTGATGTGACAATAAGGGTATGGGCCTTCAGGTTAATTCTGATATGCTCGCTTATATATGGCCTATTGCTGATATATAATTCATTCAGAACCAATATGAAGGTGATCTCAAAAGCCGGCATCCTGTGGATCTGCGCCATAATAATTCTTTCCTACGTGATACCTTCATCAGTGCAGAAATTTGTCGTTAAACCAAATGAACTGGCAAAGGAATCACCCTATATTGAACGGAATATCAAATCCACCCGCGAGGCCTATAATCTGAACAAGATCAAAGAGGTGGATTTTAACGTACGTGACAGTTTAACGCAGGAAGACCTTGAAAAGAATGATGTCACCATACAGAATATCCGTGTATGGGATGAGAAACCCCTTCTCCAGACATACAAGCAGATACAGGCCATACGCCTTTACTATGATTTCAATAATGTGGATGTAGACAGATACATGATAGACAGCAAATACAGGCAGGTCATGATCTCTGCCAGAGAGCTTATCGTAAGTCAGCTTCCTCCCCAGGCAAACACATGGGTAAACAGACACCTTAAATATACACATGGTTATGGCGTGGTTTCAAGCCCTGTAAATGAGGTATCAAAGGAGGGGCTGCCTAATCTTTTCATTAAGGACATCCCCCCTGTTTCCAAACCGGATTTAAAAATTGAAAGACCTGAGATCTATTATGGTGAAAAAACCGATGACTATGTCCTGGTAAAGACAAAGACAGAAGAATTTGACTACGCAAAGGGGGACAACAATGTCTACACCAACTATCAGGGAAAAGGCGGTGTTGTAATAGGATCATTTTTGAGAAAACTGCTCTATGCCATAGAATTTATGGATCCCCAGATACTGTTTACAAACTACCTCACACCTGAAAGCAGGATCATGTACAACAGAAATATCCAGAACAGGCTCAGTATAATTGCGCCGTTTCTTACCTATGATAATGACCCCTACATAGTTATTTCAGAAGGCAGACTCTACTGGATAATGGATGCCTATACCACATCTGATATGTATCCATATTCAAGCAGATCACCGATGCCCGGCACCAGAAAGCTGGTCAACTATATCAGAAACTCTGTAAAGGTAATTATCGATGCATATAATGGCAGCGTTGATTTCTACACCCTTGATGAGGTTGATCCGCTTCTAAAAACATACAAATCAATGTTCCCCGAAATTTTCAAGCCAATCAGTGTTATGCCTGAAGATCTGAAAAGGCATATAAGATACCCCGGTGGTCTATTCAGCATACAGGTTGATGCCTATCTGAAATACCATATGGAAGATATTCAGGTCTTTTATAATCAGGAAGACCTGTGGCAGGTGCCTGATGTGTTAAACGGGGATACTCGCCTTGCCATGGAGCCCTATTACATAATCATAAAACTACCCGAAGAGGAGCGCGAAGAGTTTTTTCTTATGCTCCCTATGACACCTTCAAGAAAGGATAACATGATAGGCTGGCTTGCGGCAAGATGTGATCAGTCAGACTACGGGAATCTTATTGTCTATAAACTTCCAAAGGATAAACTTGTCTACGGGCCTATGCAGATTGAGGCAAGGGTAAATCAGCAGACCGAGATATCAAGGGAGTTCAGCCTGTGGGATCAGCGGGGTTCAAGTGTAATAAGGGGTAACATTCTTGCAATACCAGTTGAAGATACCTTCATCTATGTTGAACCTGTGTACCTGGAGGCAAAACAGGAAACAGCCCAAAAACCTGCACCTGGCCAGCAGCCCCGGAGAGGCATCTTCTCAACTCCTCAGTCAGGGGCATCAGGGGGCAACATTTCAGGGGCAGGAAAACCAGACAGATCATCTGCCTCTCTTCCTGAACTGAAGAGAATAATCGCAGCATCCGGAAACAGGGTTGTGATGCATGAAAGACTGGACGAGGCATTAAGGGGCATACTGGGCAGCGACCTTCTTTCTGCAAAACCTTCTTCCACTGCAACAATTGAGAGGCAGATGGAATCAGATTCAGAAGTTGGTGAAATGGCTAAAAAGGCTCTGGAACACTACAGGAAGGCAAAGGAGTATCTGCGCGATGGCAACTGGGCCGGTTATGGAAAGGAGCTCGATGCGCTTGAAAAGATACTGACTGAGCAGGAACAAAAAGAGGCCTCCATGAAAAAATAAGCGCGATTTTCCGGAATATCTGGACAGGCCTAAAGAGCGGGGCCGGGATCAACCCGGCCCCGGTTAAATACTAGCGCGGGAGTATCAGACTTGATTTTTCTCT
>CAYWRH010000160.1:0-10051 GCA_964460435.1 uncultured Desulfatiglans sp. | reverse complement strand
AAAACTTAAGAAGAAGATTGATAAACTTATTATTGGCCTGAAACTGTCAAATGTGCTCTCTTGATAAACTACTGTCTCTCCTAAAAAGATAGCTACCCATCCAGGGCTCCTCAACTATGATTTGAAAAATCCAGCCATGATAATATTTTGTGGATTCGTTGCCTTGCTGGTGGTATTTTGGCTATTGTAATTTTGTTCAGCCAGACAACAATTCCGGTTCTAATAAAATAGAATCGCTAACATCGGCTATCACCTGAAAGCCTGATGATATGTCGGCTTCCCGTTAAACCATGAGTTAGAGCAAGGAGATGATCAAAATGGAATTTTCAGTAACCCCGCTATCCCGTGATGACCGTGAATCTGTAATAGATATATTCAACTATTATGTGGAGAACACTTTTGCAGCATATCCGGAAAACAAATTACCGTACCAGGCTTACGATATGTTTCTACAGATGTCGAATGGTTTCCCTACAGGGGCTATAAAGGATGAAAGAGGCAGAGTTGTCGGTTTTGGAATGCTTCGCCCGCATAACCCAATGGCGGCCTTCTCAAAGACTGCCGAGGCGACATACTTCATTCATCCAGACTATACAGGAAAAGGTCTGGGTAAAAAGCTGCTTGATTTTCTTGAAAATGGCGCAGTTGAAAAAGGCATCAAGAACATCCTGGCCAGTATATCCTCTCTCAACCCCGGGAGTATCAGGTTCCACCATAGAAATGGGTTCTTGGAATGTGGTCGATTTATAGGTGTCGGAAAGAAGAATGGGCAGGAGTTCGATACTGTGTGGATGCAGAAAAGGCTCTAGCCCCGCCATGCAAAAGCGAAGGTGTCATTACTCAGTGATGGTTTTTATAAAAGATCAAACCAAATTAAGGGCAGGATTATGGCTTTCACATATAAATAATAAGGAGTAACTATGCGATCAAAACATGCATATTGTTTTTTTGTATTAATGGTTTCCATTTTATTTACCTTTGCATGCAGTTCCGCACCTCTTACTACAACAGTTAAGGTGACTGAAGGCACTATTGAAGGCGTGGAAAAGGAGAACATTTTTTCATATAAAGGGATTCCATTTGCAGCGCCGCCGGTCGGCGACTTGCGCTGGAAGGCCCCGCAGCCTGCCAAGTCATGGAATGGTGTAAGGAGTGCAGACACATATGCCTGTGGGTGCATGCAGGATGCAAGCATGGCTGCTATGACCGGTGCTCCTGCAAATTTCAATGAAGACTGCCTGTATCTGAACATATGGACAGGGGCTAAAGAGGTCGATGAAAAGCGGCCTGTAATGGTATGGATCCACGGCGGCGCATTTGTTGGCGGGATGACCGGCACACCCATGTTTGACGGTACAAAATTTGCTAAAAAAGGGGTTGTCCTTGTAAGTATCGCCTACAGGCTTGGTGTTTTCGGGTTCATGGCCCACCCGGAACTCAGTCGTGAAAGCGGCAAGGGATCAGGCACCTATGGACTCCAGGACATGATAGCAGGTCTAAAGTGGGTAAAGGAGAATATTGCACAGTTCGGCGGCGACCCGTCGCGTGTAACGATTTTCGGCGAATCTGCCGGGGGAATCGCAGTCGGCATGCTGGCTGCCGCACCGCCTGCCAAGGGGCTTTTCCAGCGTGCAATTTCCGAAAGCGGCGGTTCATT
The DNA here is from genome assembly GCA_964460435.1 of uncultured Desulfatiglans sp. GTDB lineage: Bacteria > Desulfobacterota > DSM-4660 > Desulfatiglandales > HGW-15 > JAAZBV01. Next base: position 8,394 of record CAYWRH010000160.1, on the reverse strand, counting down.
TGCCCCGCCCAGGATCAAGGATGGGGCAGGGATGAATGTACCCGCACTGGCACTTGCTGAATCGGAGGGAGAGAACTTTTTAAAAAAACTTGGCGTCAGCGATATAAAGGCTGCGCGTGCTTTATCCGCTGAACAGATACAGAAGGCCGCCGGAGGAGGGATAGGCGGAGGAGCCCGTTTCTGGCCTGTTGCAGATGGATATGTGATCCCCGGAGACCCTTATGAATTATATGAAAAGGGTCAGTTCAATGATACACCAATTTTGGCAGGCACCAATTCCAATGAAGGCGGATTGTTCATGCGTGGCCCTGTCTCGCCTGAGCAGTTTGAACAACAGGTCATGTCCGGTTATGGAGAAAGGGCAGATGTAATTCTTAAGGCATATCCCCATTCAACCGATGCTGAAGCGGCACGTGCCTCTGCAGATGTGTTCAGGGAATTCGCATTTGCCTGGCCTACATGGGCCTGGGCAAGGCTCCAATCCAGGATGGGAAGCGGCAAGGCATTTGTATACTATTATGACCACAGGACTCCAAGATCCCCGGACGGCGCCAATCATGCTGACGAAGTATCCTATGTATTCGGGAATTTCGGGGGGATGGGCGGCGAACCTCGCCCCGAAGACCTTGCTCTTTCAGAAATGATTCAGGCCTACTGGATAAATTTTGCATCCACAGGAGACCCTAACGATTCCAGCCTTCCAGTCTGGCCAAACTTTACAGAGAAGGATCAGACAGTACTCTATTTTGATAATACTGCTAAAGCTAAACCGATTCCGAACCTTGAAAAACTGAATGCCTATGAAGAGTACTATAAATGGCGCAGGGAAGAGGCCCGGAAAAACAGTACGAACTATTAGAAAGGCAGGCTTAAACAGGTATCATAAATCTTAAGGTCTGCCTGGATAGGCGCCATGAGACAGGTGATGATGATCCGGTCTGAAAGGGAATTTACTATTAACAATTCAGGAAAAGTATATTGACATACAAAACATGGCTCCATATACTCGGCAGATAACATTTTCATATGTCAAACAACCATTTTTATCAAGTAGGATCGAATTATTCCGGAGGATTCAAAGATGAAACGAACACCATTATTTTTCATTACCTTTTGCCTTGTGGCACTTATAGGCACTTCTGTCACAACTGCCCTTGCAGGAGAAGGGGGCTGTACCCGCGAAGAACTGAATAAGTTAACAGACATGTACTTCAAGTCAATACAGGAACACAGCATATCAGGCCTGCCTCTGGCTTCTACTGCTAAATTCACTGAAAACGGCATCCAGAAAGAGGTTGGAACAGGGTTCTGGCAAAGTGCAGGCAAGCCTCTGCTCAAACGCACCCTGATCGACACCCAAAAATGCACTACAGCCACAATTGCGGTGGTGGAAGAACCCTTTAGCTCTAAAACAGTAGGAGAAGGGTTTGCAATCGGCGGAGCAGCAGGGGCTCAGGGGGCGCCAAAACCCTTTGCAGGCGCAAAAAAACCACCAGCAGGTCAATCAGGTGATGGCAATATGGCTGCCCTGTTTGCGGGCCCCAAAGAATTGCCCAAAGAGGGAACAATCCGGCCAATCCTGTTTGCTTCCAGGCTTAAGGTTGAAAATGGTAAGGTCACAGAAATTGAAACTATTATAGCTAGAGAGAGGGATTTTGCATTCAGTGTGCAGAAGGAACTGGAAACAAAAGACCAGGACTGGGATACGATCCTTCCGCCTGAGAAGCGCATGCCCCGCAAGGTTCTGGCAGATGCCGCTGATAACTATTTTGCCCTTTTTGCAGAAGGCTCAGAGGCCAGCGTCCCCTTTGCAAAGGTGTGCGACCGCTGGGAGAATGGTTTTCTGACCACAGGGATGGATCATGACTGTTCGCCAGTGACCTTCAGGAAGCGAATGGGTAATAGCATCAATCACGGGCCGCGGCGCGTCTGGGTTGATGTTGAAAAGGGCATATCCATTGCATTTATGGCATTTAGCGGAGGAGCAACCGTTACCGCAGAAAATCCTACAGGAAGCGGACTTGTTGATTGCCACATGTTCAGGATGAGAGACGGCAAGGTGGACCTGATCCATGCAATAGTCGGCCCCAGGGCTCAATCAATGGGCTGGCCCCTTGAACCGATCGAATAGCATCTGAATTACCATTAATAAGGTTAGCGCCCTGACAGACGGTTTGTGAATGATCTCACAGTTTATTTAAACCGGATAATTCACAGAACAACACATGCAGGGCGCTTTATAATACAGAATTTCCATATAACTGTATTGGAACTGTTTTCAAACTACCAGGGAGAGATATATGTATAATTCACATCGCCCTCACAGTGTAATAATGATTGCCATGTTTTTGTTTATCATGGCCCTCTTCTCAACTCATACCGCACAGTCCCAGGAGTGTGACAGGGAGTGCCTGAAAGGAATGATTACAAAGTATATTGATGCCCTTGTGGCGCATGATCCTTCAATGCTGCCACTGGCTGCCAATGTCCGTTTCACAGAGGACTCTAAAGCTATGAAACTTGGCGAGGGTCTATGGAAGACTGTAACCGCTAAAGACGTATTCCGCCAGGATTATCTGGATACCAAAAAGCAGGTTGCAGCCGCTCATATAACGGTTCGCGAAGGTAATAACCAGGCGCTCTGTTGTGTTTTGCTTTATGTAAAGGATATGAAGATCACAGGCATTGAAACCCTTATTGAGCATATTACCCCTGAGTCACGCATCCAGCCGAATCAGCTGGGGGCACCGATCAGGGGAATGAATGATCCTGTCCCGGCTGAAAAAAAGCAGTCCCGTGAATCCCTTATAAGGACCGCCCTCACATATATAGAAGGCCTGCGCATAGGCAGTTTTACTGATGCAAAGACCCCTTTTGCACCGGAAACCTACCGTGTTGAAAATGGGGTAATAATGGCAGGCAAGGGGTGCAAAATGGAGAATAGCGGTATGTACGAACAGTACATCACTCTGCACCCTGGCATCATAGCAAGTGTTGCAGCAGTTGATGAAGAGATGGGCATAGTGTTACTCTGGATGAATTTCGGTCATACCGGTTCCAGCTATGGCGAAGGTAACTCGCTCGTGACATTTGAGGCCTTTAAAATATGGGGTAACGAGATTCATTCTATACTTGCATTTTTCCGTGCCCTGCCCATTTCTACGGCGCGCTTCTGGCCGACAATCGACCCGGTTCCCAGATAAAAGGAATATATTAAAATGTAATGATCCGATTAAATACCCTGATAAGGTAATGCCTATCAATTCAACTCTTTATCATTGGAGAGGACATCATGAAAAAGATCTTTCTTGTACTCTTAACCCTTTCAGTATTCGTTTTGACCTCAATAAATACAACTGCCGAAGACCTGCTGCCAAAGCCGGAGCTTGAATTTTTATTTGAAGTAAATGCAACACTGGCGCCTCCTCAGGAGCTGGGAAAAACCATATACGGTAACCGCAGGGTAATCAATATTACAGGCGGGACAGTTACGGGGCCGAAAATCAATGGAAAGGTACTTGCTGGCGGAGCAGACTGGCAGACAGTGCGCGAAGACGGTACGGCTGATCTTATGGCCAAATACAGCCTAATGACAGATGATGGTGTGATCATCCTTGTTGAAAATACCGGCATAAGGACGGCGCCTAAAGAGGTGCTTGCGCGCTTAGCAAAGGGTGAAGAGGTGAATCCCTCAGAGTATTACATGCGTACATCGGCAAAGATGGAGGTAAAAGCGGGAAGCAAATATGACTGGCTCAATAAATCGGTCATTATATCCACGGGTATGCGTAAGGCCAGCAGCGTAGTAATACATTTTTACAGGGTAATGTAGCTCTACCAATTATGATTTGAGGCGTAAAATTATGCCCAGGGCATTGAAAAGTCTTATTTTATTTATTTCCTTTTTAATATTTTTTTCATGCATTCAAAAAAAGGATACTGAAAAATCAGCCGGGATTGATGAAAGGCAGATCTCCGAATACCGTGAAAGAATAAAGACACTAAAAGCTAAAGCTCAGCGGATAAAAGACAGCAATGACATCAAACGGCTGCAACGCATCTTCGGTTACTATTTTGACAGAGGCATGTGGGATGAAATGGCAAACCTGTTCTCGGAAAATGCCACCCTGGAATATGCCCGTGATGGAGTTTATAAAGGAAAAGAAAAGATAAGAAAATATTTTTACGCGCTTGGCGGAAACAGATCCGGTTTGAGAGAGGGGCAGCTCAATGAACACTTTCAGCTCATGCCGGTCATTACCCTTTCAGATGATGGCCTTACAGCAAAGGGGCGCTGGCGTGATCTCAGCCTTCAGGGTGAGTACGGTAAAACAGCATTCTGGGGTGAAGGCCCCTATGAGAATGAATATGTGAAGGAAGATGGCGTCTGGAAAATAAGTAAACTCTGCTGGTACCAGACAATCCTTGTACCCTATGAGGGCGGATGGGCAAAAAATGAGGATGCCAATCATGGAATATATGTCTCAGGTATCCTGAAGCCTGACATACCTTATAATAAGAATTTTGGTTACTGGCCTGAAACCTTTTTCCCTCCCTTTCACTTTAAAAATCCTGTTAAAAGATATAAGGGAGAGGAGAAATAATCATGTCGCTACCTTTATTGTCGGCCCTTATATTATTTCTGGTTCTTCTCCTCTTTCCACGGGTTCAATATTCAAGCCCTGATGAATATGGAGAGCTGTTAAAGGAGGCAACCCTGCTTGAGCAGGAGATTGAGAGCCTTGAAGCGGAAAACGAAATAGAAAACCTTCAGCGCATATTCGGATTTTACTTTGATAAAAAGTTGTGGTCCCAGGCTGCTGACCTGTTTACAGAAAATGCATCTGTAGAGATGGGTGGTGACGGTGTTTACCTTGGCAGGGAGAGGATCCTTGAATATTTTAAAACCCTGGGTGCAGAAGGACCTGAAGAAGGCGTGCTTAATGACCAGATGCAGTTGCAGCCTGTCATCCATGTGCTCTCCAAAACCGAGGCCAGGGGGCGATGGCACCTCTTTTCACAGGAGGCAAAGTTTGGTAAAAACCATTTTTGGGGCACAGGTGTTTATGAAAATGAATACAAAAAGGAAAACGGCAAATGGAAAATAGGCAGGCTGCATCTGTACTCCACCATGCGCACACCATATGATAAGGGATGGGCAAAGGCTGCCCTGCCAAGGTCAAAACAAAACGAACATCTTCCACCTGACCGGCCCCCAACTGTTGATTACGAAAATTACCCCTCTGTTTTTATACCGCCATTCCACTATTCTAATCCTGTGACAGGCGATAAAAAACCGATGACAGGGGCTGATCTCAAGGAGTTATCAGAAGAGGGGCTTGCCCCATTATTGGATGATCTGGAAAGACGTACCGGTCTGCTTCAGGATGCTGATGAGGTGGAACGGTTGCAGGCTGTTTACGGATATTATCTTGCCGGGAATCAATGGGATGATCTGACCGGTATATTTGCGCCGGACGGTACCATAGAAATTGCCCAGCGGGGTGTTTACAAAGACCATAAGGGTATAAGACGCAACCTCAATCTATATGGTGAACAGGATCAGCTCCCGGGCCAACTGCACAACCATATGCAGTATCAGCCGGTAATCCATGTGAGTGCAGACGGAAAAACCGCTTTTTTGCGTTCAAGGGCCTTTTCAATGATGGGGTCATACCAGGGCTCGGCCATGTGGATGGGAGGCGTATATGAGAATATCTTTGTAAAACGTAATGGTGTCTGGATGATCTATAAAGACCAGGTCTTTAACACCTATTTTGCGCCATATGATCAGGGCTGGAAAGACCTGGAGCGCCGTAATCCGCCAGGGATCAATAATGAAAATCCGCCGGATGCTCCGCCCTCAGTTTATTTTGAGATGTACCCCTCGGCCTTTCTGCCGCCCTTTCACTATCCTAATCCGGTGACAGGGAAAAGATAGAGGCCGGAGATCAGCAACAAAAACTTAAAAGGAAAAGGCAATGACCCAAAAAAATGAAATCCCCGAGGTAATATATCCCGACCCTGTCCATGAAGAGGTCATACTTGAAAAAAATGTCTATGCTGAGATGCGGGATGGAGTCAAGGTTGCCATGGATCTTTACAAGCCTGCACGCGGGAAAGGGCCATGGCCTGCCATTATAGGCTATTCAGGGTACAGAAAGGAGTATTTTTTTGAGAGCGCCCTTCCGCGATTCTATTGTCCAAGGGGTTATGTGCTTGTCCAGCTCCAGGCAAGGGGAAGCGGTTTCTCCCAGGGACAGTTCTGCTTTCATGGTCAAAATGAGGCGTTAGACGGGTATGATACCGTGGAGTGGCTTGCGAAACAGCCATGGTGCAATGGAAACGTGGGCATGATGGGCGCCTCATATTTCGGGGTTAACCAGTGGTCGACAGCGATTCAAAATCCACCTCATCTAAAATGTATTGTACCGTGCCCCGGGACCACTGATAACTACAGGGGGATGATCTATCCGGGTGGTGTGCTGCGGTCATCCTTTGTTATCTATATTGTATCCAAGATTTTACAGGAGGCCATATGGCCTGGCATGATCCAGGGCAAGGAACTCCCTGAGAATGTAATATCCGGGATATTTGCAAATAATGAGGACGGCCCGTTTTACTGGGAGCACGGAGGGGCATGGCGTGAAATGGATAAGATTAATGTCCCGGTTCTGAGTATTGCACCTGCTGCCAATGATCTCCATATCACGCAGCATCTTTCACATTATAACAGCATCAGGTCACCAAAAAAATTGGTCATATCCCCATGGGCCGGTTCACGTTATCAGCCATTTATATTTGAGACTGAGGCCATAAATGAATACCTGCTCAGGTGGTTTGATTACTGGCTTAAAGAGATTGATACAGGGATCATGGATGAACCGGAGGTTGCTGTTTATGATAATGGAACAGGCAGATGGCGATATGAAGATGAATATCCGGTCAGGCGAACCGAATGGAAAAAGTTTTATATAGGAAGCGGATTGACATCAACTGCACCATGGGGCGCGCTTATCGAAGGTGCTCCAGACGGGCAGAAAGATTCAACCTCATTTAAACACCCCCCGGTTAAAAAACAGATGCCAGGCTCCTTCATCTTTCTACCCAATGGGGATAACAAGGAGTTCCTTGCCTTCACCACTCCTCCACTTGAAGAGGATGTTACTATAAAAGGGCCTGTCAGCATGACTCTTTATGCATCAACGACCGAGAAGAGGCCATCTGACTGGGCATTTTTTATAAAAATAGGTGAGATCGGTCCAAATGGACCTGCCATGAACCCGGTAACAGGAAAGCCATTCCTGAGACCTGACTGGACAGATGCATGGACACCAAAAGAGGTTAACCTGTGGAGCTATGGAAACCTCAAGACAAAATTCAGAAGGCTGGATGAATCAAGATCAAAACCGGGTAACCCCTGGCACCCCTTTACCGACCCTGAAATTCTTGAGCCTGATACCGTATATGAATTTCAGATCGAGCTTGTACCCATTTTTAATACCTTTAAAAAGGGACATAAAATATGGCTGCAGATAGCCTGTGAGGATAAGGATTATAACCAGTGGGATTCAAAAAGCTCCTATGTCACAGGGCCTTCTCCACTCTCCATTGATATCACTGTTTACCATAACAGGGAGTACCCGTCTCACCTTGTATTACCGGTGGTGCAGGATATGGAAGAAGGTATAAAGGTCAAATCACCTTTATGTGACTTTCTGCCGCATTAAAAGTAAGAGGTGGAAAGGGGTAAAGGAAAGGTAAATCAAACTATTGGATTTACCTTTTTACATGCATTATATAGTTCTTTTGACTTTTTATTTTATTGGAGTATCACTGAAGCCGTGGACATCGCAAGAAGCTATTCCAATCAAATTATTCACGCCAGGATAAGCAGCCTGATAAGGGAGCATTCTGAGAACAAAACGGACATACGCATTATCGCGAACAAAATGATCGACTGGGAAGGCGTACATCGCATGATAGATCTTGGCTGCGGTTACGGCTGGTTTGAAGAGGCGCTGAAAGATTCAATAAATAAAAATCTCGACCTTATTGTAGGCATCGATTATCTGAACGAAAATTCCGATCCGTTCCTTAAATGTGCAAAAAAAATCTCCGGGGAGGCTCTATTCAAAAAGGTCATCCTCCCTGCCCCCCTGGATTTCCCGTCAGATTATTTTGACCTGGCAGTCTGCTCTTACTCGCTCTATTTTTTCCCGGACATTATCCGGGAGGTAAAACGGATTCTTCGCAGGGATGGTATTTTTCTGGTTATAACTCACAGCGAGAGAATGCTCGAAGAAGGATTGCGCTTTTTTGATTTTAAAAATATACGGACTATCATAGAAAAATTTTCTGCCGAGAACGGGGAATTGATACTAGGCCAGTATT
>CAYWRH010000159.1:0-10175 GCA_964460435.1 uncultured Desulfatiglans sp. | reverse complement strand
CTGACTTTCAGTCCTTATCTTCAACCCACCATCTTTAGATGGTGGTTGTTGAGTTCATCATGTGCAATTTTTCTTTTGATCTCTTTTGCACATGGAGCAGAAGTTATCAATATCACAACAGGTTCCATGAAAATGTGTAAAGAGTTACAGGCCATCAATCAGGAGATAAAAAGAATGGCTGGACTTCTTCAGGAAATAGACACTGGGAACCCTGACATGGGGCATATTTCACCTGGGGAAACTATGCCAGCTTATTCACCATTAAATAAAACCCAGACAACAACTGCACCTTCAGGAACAACCTTTACCCCCGGTATTCAGCCAATAACAGGCAGTTCCAGGGCAAATGATACGATGGAAGCAGAAAGGGGCATTAAAAACAGTAACAACAGGTTTTTTCAGCCAAAAGATAAACCTGTTGCAGAAGAAATAGATACAAGCCAGCTAGCCGGAAATGCCGGAAAAATTAACAGCGGAATGACACCAGACTCCTCTCCGATAATAACACACAAAACAGTTAATAGTGATCTTCAGCCTCTTGCATCCAGACAACAGGCTGTCAGCGGCATTGGCGGAAGGAACAATATCTCAGGAAATGACAATCGGGTCGCCCAGATAAAAAAGGAGCTGATTATAGGGGAAAGTAACCTAAAACAGAGACTGGAAAATGTTGAAAAAATAATAGGCAGCATGGACGGTTTAGCGCCGAGTTCTTCCCCTGAATATCGCTGCATTTCCCAACAGGTTAATGAAATAAACAGCGTCTTGACTATCCTTGAAAAACAAAATGAAAAACTGCTCCACAGGGCCGGTCAATTCACAAATGTTAATTGCTCTGCCCCAATAGATGGAAATTGTGAGGTTATAACCTGTCTGGAGTGTTGTGACCGGAAGTTTTCTTCAAACAGTTCTAATAATATTTACAACACTGAGTTCGCCCGAACAGGATGCAGAGAGAGGTGTTTTTTTTCATATACACTGTGTTTAATGAAAAAAATTACTGAAGAAGAAAAAGATAATATTTTCAATTTAAGGCCATAGAAAAGGCATTGGAACTGCGCAGATTAGCAAATGCCCCCAGCGCCCCGCTTCGCTGCTATAGATGGAAGAGACTTAACAGGTTTATTACAGTTTCTTAACAGAATAACGTCTGGTCTGAAAGTTAGAGGCCTCCTGCAGATATTTAATAGCCTTTTGTTCGGTTTTAATGTAAAGCCTAGTGCTAGTAAATAATTGGAGTAAATTGATTTTAGGAAAAACCATGTTAGGATTTAAAATTGGTTAACATGAAACAAGCAATGCCTCCTGCAGTAATCATTGCAGGATGGTCTGGTTCAGGAAAGACAACCCTGGTTGAAAAGCTGCTGCCGCTGCTCAAGAAAAAAAATCTAAAGGTGGGCACAGTGAAGCACCACCATGCTGCCCTTGAAATAGATAAGGAGGGGAAAGACACATATCGCCACAGAAAGGCAGGCGCAGACAGGACAATCCTTTCATCCCCTGATAATATAGCCATGATTATGGGGTCTGATCATGACCCCCATCTAGATGAACTCCTGCCCTTTATGCATGGTCTGGATATTGTGATAGTTGAAGGGTACAAGAAAGAAAAACGGCCCAAGATAGAGATCTTCAGGTCGTCAGTACATGAAACCCCCAGGTTTATAAATGACCCTAACCTGATGGCAATAGCCTCTGACACGAAGCTTGATCTCAAGGTACCGGTCTTTGACCTTGATAACCCTGATGGTCTGGCAGAGTTTATATGTGACTATTTTAACCTTACGCGGGAACCCTGAGCCGTGCGCCTTGAGCCTGATAGCATTTATTATTAATGTTTAAATGCCCTCTGACCTGTAAAGACCATCGTAACCTGCGGGGTTGCCTCATTGCATGCCTCAATGACTTCAAAGTCTCTCATTGATCCACCCGGCTGTACAACCGCTGTGATGCCCTGCTCAATGCCTACATCCACACCATCCCTGAATGGGAAAAATGCATCAGAGACCATGGTTGAGCCGATAAGCCCCCCTTTTGCCTCCATTGTCTCAAGGTCAATATCAGTAAGAATATCCCTATCTGCCTCACCCTTTTTGATCTTCAACTCCATATCTTTGTATGGAATGCCGTGACGTTTAAAACAGATGGCATCCGAATACTTTGTGTATGCCTTCATGACCGCTATCTCTGCAACGCCCACCCTGTCCTGTTCACCTGTGCCTATGCCGACAGTCACACCATCCTTTACATAGATCACTGAATTGGAGGTAACCCCCTGCTCCACCTGCCAGCCAAACAGCATATCTGCATAATCTGCTTCTGTGGGCTTTTTTGCTATGGTGTAGACCCTCCCTTTGTATTCAACCGTTGCAGGTTTAAAATCGAGAGCGGTTCTTATAATGTTGATGGGAGACTGCTGTATCATAATGCCGCCGTCAATAAGGCTCTTGAAATCCACAAACCTGTTCTCCTTGAAATACTCAAGGTCGCTGATCCTGCTGATCTTTATTATGCGCAGGTTTTTGCGTTTAGCAAGAATAGGGATAGTGCCCTCTTCAAAATCGGGGGCAGCAACCACCTCAACATAGATATCAGATAAAAGCCCGGCTGTTTCCTTATCCACAGGCCTGTTAAATACAGCGCATCCTCCAAATGCAGCCACCCTGTCGGCCATGTTTGCGCGGTAGAAGGCCTCAGAGATAGATGAGCCATAGGCCACACCACAGGGGTTATTATGCTTTACTATAACAGCAGCAGGCTTAAGGGTAAGATATTTCATGATGTTAAGCGCATTATCAATATCCGTAAGGTTTGTCTTGCCCGGATGCTTTCCTGATTGGATCATATCCTCTTCTGTAATGGCAGATACCAGGCCATTTCCGGGTACAATAAATTTGCATCCCCCAAGCACAAGGTTTCCGTTTACAAGCTCGTACATGGCCGCCTCCTGGCCCGGGTTTTCACCATACCTGAGCCCCTTTTCTATAAGCTCGCCGCTATCTTCATCCTGGATCCGCCATGTCCTTTTCCTGTAGAAAAGGGTCTGCCCCCCAAAGGAGATGGTTATCTCAGGGGGAAAATGGTCATCCATTACCGTTTTGTACATTTTTTTCAGATCATTCAACATTGGGAATACCTCTTTATTATTTTATACGCACCAAAGATAATGCTTAAAGGTGAAAGTTTTTTAGTGACCGCACCGGTTACTCTTTTGACCAGGCTCCTCAGCCTGGTGTCCAGATTTTTATTAGTCCTTATGTTTTTCTATGTATGCATATGCATTATGATTATGGATGGATTCAAAGTTCTCAGACTCTACAGCAAACCATGTAATATTTTGATCATCATTAAGTTTCAGGGCAATGTCCCTGACTATATCCTCAACAAACTTCGGGTTCTGGTATGCCTTTTCAGTAACAAACTTTTCATCCTCCCTTTTCAGCACAGAAAATACCTCGCTTGATGCGGTCTCCTCCACGAGCCTAATAAGGTCTTCTATCCATATAAACTTTTTAAACCTTACCTTAAGGGTTACAATCCCCCGCTGGTTGTGTGCGCCAAAATCGCTGATCTCCTTGGAACAGGGGCAGAGGGTGGAAATAGGCACATTGATAATCGTAACAATATCAAGCCTTTTATCGAGAATACCCCTGAAGCAGCAGTTGTATTCCATGAGCCCCTCGCTGCCGGTAACAGGAGCCATCTTGTTGATAAAATATGGAAATGTGATCTCCATATGTGCGCTTTCAGCGTTAAGCCGTGTCTTAACCTCCTGGAGTATTTCAGAAAAGTTCTGCAGCGAGATAAGTTTGCTGTGCTCATTCAGCACCTCTACAAAGCGGCTCATATGTGTGCCCTTGTACTGCCTGGGGAGGTTCACATACATGTTAATGTTGGCGACTGTCAGCTGCTTTCCATTGTTTTTATCAAGTACAGTAATCGGGTATCTGATATCCTTTACCCCGACCTGGTCAATATCTATATTTCTATGGTCTTTGTGACTCTGTATGTCTTCCATCATTTTCCTTATAACAATCAGTAAGATAAGTGCCTTTTTAGAACGTGGGAGGGTATAAGTCAAATAAAAACGTTCCTCAAGAATTGCTTGCAATTTTGATATAAAAGGTATAAATTTCCCATTCTTTTAAGAGGCGGGTTTATAAACCACAAAACGGGGCGTGGCGCAGACTGGTAGCGCGCCTGCTTTGGGAGCAGGACGTCGGAGGTTCAAATCCTCTCGCCCCGACCACTCAATTTCATAACCGGAAATTTTATTTTTGCCGGGCACTGATCACCTTATCAGTCTGGCATAGCTTATTCCACAAGCATCCTTGCATCCAGGACCGCATAGCCCTTTCCCTTTGGCAGTGCTTTAACAGGGTTAATATCCATCTCAATAATTTCAGGGATATCTTTAACCATTCGCGAGATTCTCAAGAGGAGCTCTTTAACCGCATCAATATCCATTATTGGCATGCCCCTGTATCCTGCGAGTATCCTTTCCACCCTGTTCGCCCGGATCATCCACTCTGCCTCAATATCTGTTAAGGGGTTAAGCCTCATCACCGTATCATTAATCAGCTCTGTATATATGCCTCCAGCGCCAAACATGATTACATGGCCTGCCACGATATCCCTTTTAACACCTATAAAGAGCTCTACGCCTTGGGCGATCATCCTCTGGACAATCACACCGCTCATTTCTTTTGCAAGGCCGCGCTCTTCCAGGTTACCTTTTATTATGTTAAAGGCAGTGGATGCATCCTCAGCTCTCTTTACATCAAGGATCACACCCCCCGCATCACTTTTGTGTGTCAAAGTAGATGAAGCCAGTTTTACTGCAACAGGTGTTCCAATCTTTTGAGCGGCCCTGGCTGCCTTCTCAGGTGAGTCTGCAAACAGGGTTTCAGCGCCCTTTATGCCATAACAGGAAAACAGGCGGTTTAAAATATCCCAGGGTACCCATTGAGCCCTGTTTATGGCGCCAGTCTTGAAATTTTCTATAAGACTCCGGCCTGCCTTTAAATCTATATCCTTTAATTCCGGGATAACACCCTGTTCAAGACGGATCATATCGCTGTATCTAACTGCGTTTGAAAGCGCTGTTATAGCATCTTCAGGAAAGGGGAAATATGGCACAGATAGATCCTTATCAATAAATTTGCCCCTTGGAGAGGTATCTCCAACAAAAGATGCTAGAAGGGTCTTCCCCCTCTTTTTTGCCTCAGGCGCAATCCTCTCTATGACCGCCTCCATATGACTTACCCCTTCGCCTGCCGGCGGAACATATATGAGAATGATTGCATCATTTTCTGGGCTATCTATCAGTATGCGTGTAATTGCCTCAAACTCCGTATCAGGTGTGGCAGCAGTAAGATCAAGGGGGTTATTGATGTTTATCTGCCTGAGCACCTTTTTATTGAGCTTTTCAACAAGCCCTTTAGAGAAGGGCGCTATTTTAAGCCCGTGCGCCTCAGCCTGATCTGCCGCAATGGTGCCTGGCCCTCCACCGTTTGTTATTATGGCAACCCTCTTACCTTCTGGCGCTGGCTGTCCTGAAAGGAGCGTTGCAGAGAGGTACAACTCCTGAACAGAGTTGACCCTGATTATCCCTGCGCTGTGGAACAGGGCATCAGTCACTGCAATCGCTGTTGCCATGGCCCCTGTATGGGAAAAGGCAGCCATTGCGCCTGCATCGGTGATGCCTCCCTTTACAGCAAGTATTGGCTTTTTAATTGAAACCCTTTTTGCAACCCTGCAAAACTCCTCCGGGTTATCAAGGGACTCAAGGTATAAAAGGATCACATTTGTGGCATCATCATTCTCCCAGTATCTTAAAATATCAGATGGCCCTATATCTGATCTGTTACCTGCACTTAAAATAGATGAAAAGCCGGTATTAAAGTTTTTAGAGTATTTGAGTAGACCAACACAGAGAGCTCCACTCTGGGAAAAAAGGGCAATATTTCCCCTGTCCGGCATGATAGTACAAAAGGAGGCATTAAGGGAGATATCAGGGTCATTGTTTATGAACCCCATGCAGTTTGGCCCCAGTATCCGCATGCCGTAGTTAAAGGCGGTTTCACGGAGGGCTGTTTCCATTTCAGCCCCTTCAGGTCCAAGCTCCCTGAACCCGTCAGATATGACAACAAGCCCCTGTACACCCTTTTCACCACAATCACGGGCCATCTTCAGCACACCTGATGCAGGCACAGCGATTATGGCAAGATCAATTGCGCCATCTATATCAAGTATGCTCTTAACCGCCCTTACAGACATAACTTCACTGGAAGAGGCAGAGACAGGATAGATTTTTCCCTTATACCCGTTCATGATTATGGAGCGGAAGATAAGGTTGCCAAGGGCCTCCTTCCTGTTTGATGCCCCTATCACAGCAATTGATTCGGGCCGTAGTATCCTGTCAAGGGTTTTAATATCAGCCATCCTATCTTTCTTTTTAAGGGTTACTATCTTTGACTCGATATTTTAAAATCGAGCTATACATAACAAAATGCAGAAACAAAATCATGTTAAAAAGAGGCTGACTTTATACCTTACCAGGTATACATTGGACCAAAATACAAAGTTTAGCAGGGCGCAGGGCAAAGGGTGCAAGGCAAAAGGTTAAAACAAAAGAATGTATTTTCACCACGGAGAACGCGGAGAAAAGAGAATAATAACAAAAAATAAAAATCTATCTGACCTCTGTGGTGAATTAATAATGTAATTCATGCAGTACTGTGTTTATTAAAACTATCAATAAACAGGGAGAAACAAATGGGAGATATGCTAAAGGGCAGGGTAGCGGTTATAACAGGGGCAGGCAATGGTCTTGGCAGGGCAGAGGCCATTGCAATGGCGGCACAGGGGGCTATGGTTGTGGTAAATGACCTTGGGACAAGCCATGATGGCAAAGGTTCATCCTCAGAGGCAGCAGACAAAGTGGTGGAAACCATAAAAAAGGCAGGGGGAGAGGCGGTAGCCAACTATGACAGCGTGGCTAGCGAAGAGGGGGCAAAGAATATCATTCATACAGCCATAAAAAATTATGGCAGGCTTGATATACTTGTGAACAATGCCGGGATCATCCGCACAGATGTTGTCTGGGATATTAAGACAGAGGACTGGGATGCAATGGTCAAGACCCATCTCTATGGCACATTCTTCTGCACCAGGTCTGCCTCTATGATCATGAAGGAGCAGGGTTACGGCAGGATTATCTGCACATCATCCCATATAGGCTTTGGCTTTTTCGGACAGGCCGCATACTCATGCGTAAAGGAGGGGATAGTGGGCTTTGCGCGCACAGTGGCAAGGGATATGGGCAAGTTCGGCACAACCTGCAATGTCATTCGTCCCCTTGCTGCATGGCGTGGCGTGGTAGACAAGGTCGGGATAATGGAGGAAAACAGGCCCGAGGATGTGGCGACCTTTGTGACATACCTTGCAAGCGAGCAGGCAGGCAACATTAATGGCTGTATCTTTGAGGTATTTAAAAACAGGGTGGGAATATTTACAGAGCCACAGCCGCTTGAGCAGGTGCTCTGGAAGGATGGCCGCTGGACACCTGAGGAGCTTTCACGGGTGATGCCGGATACACTTACCAGGGGAAGGCAGAGGGAGGTGTACCCGAAGACCCTCCCCTATATTTTTGATTAATTCAAAGGATAAAGACATATTGCAAACATGGCAAAATGTATGGGATTTATGTTGATCTTTTTTATCTACCTTCCTCATAACAGAGGACTATTATGAAAAAACAGATAGAGCTTGCTGTTAACCCTGATAAAATAGGTGACAGGGATCATCATAAAAGGGTTGCTGCCCATCAGTTGGGGGTGGATGAGGATGCGATATCCGCCATCATCCCAGTTCGCCGCTCTATTGATGCAAGAAAGGCGCCCCTGTTCAGGATAGTCTATGATGTTTATGTGGATGAATCTCCGCCATTTGATGAAGATAAAATTTTGTTCAGGCCAATAAAGGGTGACAAAAAGATTATTATTGTAGGTTTCGGGCCTGGGGGGATGTTTGCGGCGCTGAGGCTGATAGAGGCGGGCATCAAGCCCATTGTACTTGAGCGGGGCAAGAATGTAAAAGACCGCAGGTTTGATATAAGCGCCATACAGAAAAAACATATAGTTAATCCTGATTCAAACTTCTGTTTTGGCGAGGGGGGCGCAGGGGCATACAGTGACGGCAAGCTCTATACCCGCTCCACCAAGAGGGGCGATGTTAAAAGGATATTAAGGATACTTGTTCAGCATGGCGCAGACCCTGATATCATGGTTGACACACACCCGCACATTGGCTCAAACAGACTACCCGGTATTGTATCAGGAATTCGAAAGACGATTCTATCCTGTGGTGGCGAGATCCATTTTGAAAGCCGTGTAACAGATCTGATCATTAAAGATAAATCAGTAAAAGGGGTGATTGTAAATAACTCCGCTGAATTTACAGGTGACAGCCTGATACTTGCCACAGGCCATTCTGCGGTTGATATCTATTACATGCTTAAAAGGCATGATATCAGACTTGAGGCAAAGCCCTTTGCCATGGGGGTGAGGATAGAACACCCACAGGCTTTGATAAATGAGATACAGTATCATTCAAAAGATTACCACAAGAGCCTGCCGGCTGCCTCATATTCCCTTGCATGCCAGACAGGTGAAAGAGGCGCATTTTCATTCTGCATGTGCCCCGGCGGCATAATCGTGCCTGCTGCCACATCTCCAGGCGAGCAGGTGGTGAACGGCATGTCTGTATCAAGGCGCGACTCACCCTGGGCAAACAGCGGGTTTGTGGTTACTGTTGATGAAAGGGACTGGGCCATACACAATAGTGAAGGTGAGTTTGCGGGGCTGAAATTACGAATGGAACTGGAAAGGCTCGCCTTTACGCTGGGTGGCAACTCCCAGACCGCCCCTGCACAGAGGGCAGCAGATTTTTTGAAGGGGAAACACAGTGCAACCTTAAACGCCTCTTCATATATTCCCGGTATTGTCTCAGTTCCGATGCATGAAAAACTGCCCCTGTTCATGGTTAAGGGGTTGCGTGAAGCGCTTATACATTTTGACAAAAGGATGCATGGTTTTTCATCAATTGATGCGCAGCTCATTGGCGTGGAGACACGCACAAGCACACCTGTAAGGATTCCAAGGGATAAGGCTACATACATGCACCCTGGTATCAAAGGTCTTTTCCCCTGTGGTGAGGGGGCGGGTTACGCAGGGGGAATAGTCTCTGCTGCAATAGATGGTGAAAACTGCGCAGCAGCGGCAATAAAGTATCTTTTGAATAATTGAAATATTTCATGATCTTATTTAAAAAAATTATTTAGTACACCCTTATGTTTTTAGTGTTAAAAATGTTACCGAGTGTATCTTCTTTATTTTTTTAGGCAGGTAACTGTGGCTTGACGTAGTATAGGTTTTTTCGGAAAAGGATGGGTTGCTTCTCTTAATCCATCCTACCGGTTAACTACGGGTAACCCAAGATGTTGCTCCATAGGTATGAAATCCTGGTCATCATGCAGCATGGGAACGTTATTTTCTATACAATATGTACCTATTATCACATCGATTGTTTTTCTTATCGTAATACCCTTTTTTCGCATAGCCCTATAATTACTGGCAGCCTGAATGGCAATCTGATAACCACCCAATTCTACTATATCAAGAAAGTCAAAAAATTCTTTTGCCTTTTTAAAATCCCTGTTTGATCGGAACCCCTGTAATACTTCAGTTAATATCAAATCGCCAATCAACAGATGTTCGGACTGCAACAGATCATCCAGAAGATTCGACTGCCAGTTCATTTGCCCGTTGAAGTAGGCTATCCAGACTGAGGAGTCAACAAGGATCATTTGTTGTCCAGCCTCATTTCATCAAGATTCCCTTCCCATTTAAGTTTGCCACGCAGCGACCTGATTTTTTGCTGCTTTTTCAACCTTATAAGCAATGATAAACCTTCTTCAACTACAGCTTTCTTTGTTTTTGTATTAGATAACATTAGGGCTTCATTCATCAAGTGATCATCAATAACAATGTTTGTTCTCATAATTCCCTTCCTATGTGTAAAACATGATCTTATTATACACATAAAAGAAAAATACAAAATATAATTTTTTGCGAAGCTTGGGTCTAATACTCCGCCCCTTGGGGAGTTCCATG
>CAYWRH010000158.1:0-10228 GCA_964460435.1 uncultured Desulfatiglans sp. | reverse complement strand
TTATTGGGCCTAACTGCTCCGGCTTTTTAACCACATGCTATTCAGGTAAATTTGCAGGGCTTATTCCGAGGCTTAAAAAGGGGCAGATAGATATTATAAGCGGTTCCGGCGCAACAGTGGATTACCTCATGGAGCAGGCCACCATGAGGGGGCTATCATTCAGCAATGTTGTAAACATGGGCAACTCCATACAGATAGGTGTTGAAGATATTTTTGAACTTGTGGATGAGAACTATGGCCCTGAAAATTCCAGGCTCATCCTCATGTATATGGAATCGGTTAAAAAACCAGAAAAGCTCCTCAAGCATGCAAGAAGCCTCACCAGAAAGGGTTGCACAATAGTCGGTATAAAATCAGGTGTTACTGCTGCGGGCGAAAGGGCTGCTGCAAGCCACACAGGCGCAATGGCCTCACCTGATACTGCTGTTCAGGCGCTCTTTGACAAGGCAGGCATCATAAGGGTACAGAGCAAGGCAGAGCTTATAGAGATTGCCTGTGCATTTACTGCACTCAAAGGGCTTATAACAGATTACAGGGTATGCATTGTTACTGATGCCGGCGGCCCCGGTGTTATGCTCTCGGATGAACTTGGCAGGCAGGGGCTTAAACAGCCGATCCTGTCTCAGGAGACACAGAGGCGACTCTCTGAAGTGCTGCCACCTGAGGCAGCTATCGGTAACCCGATTGACACACTTCCGAGCCGCACCCCTGAGCAGATAGAGAAGATCTTTAAAATATTAAATGAGACAGAAAGGGATAATGTAGATGTTATCTTTGCCATAACAGGGAACTCCGGCATGACAGATAACTGGAAGCTCTATGAGGCCATCATGAAGGGCATGGATACAGGCTCTATCCCTGTTATCCCGATTATCAGTTCAGCGAGCACATGCCGCGATATGATAGACAAGTTAAGGGATGCAGGCAGGATAATATTCCCTGATGAGGTGCCTGTGGGCACAGCACTTGGCAGGTTGAGCCGTAAACCGGTTTTGGCAGAACCTATGGAGCTGCCCGCTGATTTTGATAAAGCAAAGATAGAGAGTATCCTGACAAAGCAGGGCGAACAGCTTGATCCTGATGCTGTAAAGGGGATTATGGCTGCTGCCGGGCTCAAATTACCGTTCCAGTCAGATATATTTGACAAGGCAAACCTTAAAGCCGCATGTGAAAGGGCAGGGTACCCCCTTGTCATGAAGGTTATAGGGCCTCTACACAAGAGTGATGTGGGCGGTGTAAAGGTTGGCATTGCCGATTATGAAAAGGCTGTTATTGCATTTGATGAACTCATGAAAATCAGCGATGCAAAAGGGGTGCTTGTACAGCAGATGATAGAGGGCACAGAGGTGATCATTGGCGCCAAAAGGGAAGAGAGGTTCGGCCACCTCATCATGTTCGGCCTTGGCGGCATCTATGCGGAGGTATTAAAGGATGTAAGCTTTGCACTTGCGCCTCTGGGTGTAGAAGAGAGTATGGCCATGATCAACAGGATCAAGACCCTTCCGATACTTAAAGGTATACGCGGTCAGAAGGGTGTTTCCATTGAGGTTCTGGCAGATTATCTCGCACGGTTAAGCCTTCTTGTGCATAACTTCCCGCAGATAGAAGAGATAGACCTTAACCCTGTAAAGGGTTTCGGTAAAGAGCTCTATGTTGTGGATGCAAGAATTATACAGAAGAAGTAAAACTTATCAAAGGTATTCAATAAGCGCAGCCATTGCATCGGTCTCGGTTTTACCGGATAATCTCCTCCTGATGCTCACCATTTCATTATATTCATCCTGCGTAAGCAGGAGATGCTCCTTTCTGGTGCCTGATTGCTGGATATCTATGGCAGGCCAGAGCCTCAGTTCAGCGCATCTCTGGCTTAAAACCAGGTCCATATTGCCTGTGCCTACAAACTCCTGATATATGACATCATCCATTCGGCTCCCTGTATCAATAAGGATTGTGGCAAGGATTGTAAGCGACCCCCCATTATCAATGTTTCTTGCTGCGCCAAATATCCTTCTGGGCATCTCCATGGCGTTTGCACCAAGCCCGCCTGTAAGTGTGCGTCCATAACTTTTGGTATCTGCATTGAATGCGCGGGATAATCTGGTGAGTGAATCAATAAATACCACTGCATCCCCGCCCGCCTCTGCGATGCGTGTTGCAATATTTATTGTCATCCTGGTCATGCGAAGGTGCTGCGCAATACTTTCATCAGCAGAGGATGAAAGCACATATGCCCTGTTTAATGAACGTCTAAAGTCTGTAACCTCTTCAGGTCTTTCATCAACAAGGAGAACAAAAACAGTAACATCCGGATGATTTTTTATAATGGAACCGGCCATGTGTTTGAGTATGGTTGTTTTACCTGATTTGGGAGGCGCTATTATAAGACCGCGCTGCCCCTTGCCAATGGGCACTATCATATCAAGGGCCTTACCCATGATATCATCCGGCCCCTGTGAGATATGGAGCCTTTCAGATGGGCTGATGCTCACAACATCTTTAAGCGATACAATTTTTGCATATTCTTCAAAAGGTCTTTTGTTTATTTTTTCTATCTGGTCAAGTTTCAGATTCCCTTTTCCGACCTCATTTATTACAGCAGGGCCTTCAAGGTAAACACCCTCCTGCAGGTTGTATTTATAAATAAGGTCTGGCGCAACGAAAACATCATCTGTGCCTGGTCTGAAATTATTTTCAATGGTTCTTAAAAAACCATATTTCCGTTCAAAGAGTTCGAGGTATCCTGATACCATATCCATATTTATACCTTTTGTGGGTTATTTCTGTTATATTCTAACAGTTACCATGAAATGGATGTGAAGATCAAAAAATATTTATTTGGAGAGACAAAGGAAAATAGCAGTCAGCTATCAGCAAATAGCGTTTAAAAAAAAGGGTTGGCTGAAAGCTGATCGCTGACTGCTGAGATACTATCTGTTATCCCCGTCCAGAAAACCGCCAAGGGCGCCCAGTATGGACCCTTCCTCTTTTCTGCCACCGTGCTGAGGCGCTGCCTGAAGCATGCGGCCTGCCAGCCTTGAGAATGGAAGCGACTGTAGCCATATCTTGCCTGGCCCCCTTAATACTGCAAAGAAGAGCCCTTCACCGCCAAAAAGGGCAGTCTTGATATTGCCTGCCTGTTCTATATTAAAATCAACAGTTGCCTCATATGCTACAACACAGCCGGTATCTATATGGATAACCTCTCCTGGCCCGAGCTGTTTTTCAACTATGGTGCCGCCAGCATGGAGAAATACCTGGCCGTCTCCTTCAAGTTTCTGCATGATAAAACCCTCACCTCCGAAAAGGCCGGTGAGTATCTTGCGCTGGAAGGCTATACCTATTGAAACACCCCTTGCTGCACACAAAAAGCAGTCCTTCTGGCAGATGAGCCTGTTATTCACATCGGTAAGTTTAACCGGGATGATGTTGCCGGGGTAGGGTGCGCCAAATGCGGCCCTTGCCTTACCCTGACCGGTGTGGGTAAAGAGTGTCATAAAAAGGCTTTCACCAGTAAGGAGCCTTTTACCTGCGCCCATGAGCTTGCCCATGAAACCACCCTGAGTATCACCATGTGAACCATCTCCGAAAACTGCTTCCATCCTGATGGATGGTTCCTTGTACATCATTGCACCTGCCTCTGCCACAACGCTTTCACCGGGGTCAAGTTCTATCTCTACAAACTGCATCTCAGAACCGATTATCTTAAAATCAATCTCATCTGCCATTGACCTTGATGTTGGCGGGACTGGCGGGGCCATCACCTGAGAAACATCCTGGTTTAGTTCTGCAACCTGGCCTATAGGAAGCCACCCTGTAAAACCCTCTCTCCAGCAGTGACCGTTCGGGTTAGTCCTGGCAATAGACC
Source organism: uncultured Desulfatiglans sp. (assembly GCA_964460435.1). Classification (GTDB taxonomy): domain Bacteria; phylum Desulfobacterota; class DSM-4660; order Desulfatiglandales; family HGW-15; genus JAAZBV01. The sequence continues at coordinate 6,363 of CAYWRH010000158.1, read as the reverse complement.
TCGCCTGAGCCAGATCATATGGCCCCTGCTGCTTTCCATCATAACTTAAATACCACTGTGTCATAATCTTCTCCTATATATTTATACCTAATTCATTATGTATCTTATCTATGGCAGCCTTGTCCAGCCCCAGTCTTGAGGCAAGGTTTTCAAGATAGCTTCGTTCCTCTTCTGTGTCTATCTCAATAGCCAGAAGAGATACGGTATAAACCTCTCTTGCCATATCAGGGGATTTGACCTGCGCAGCTATTTCATCAATAGTGCATGGAGATGCCAGCTCTTCCTTGATAAACTCCAGCTCTTCATCACTTAGATCAACAGATTTAAGTTTGTTAATAATGTTTTGCCGTTCATTTGCATCTATATATCCATCCGCAGCAGCAGAGGCTATCATGGCCCGGATAAGAAGCACTGCATCATCTCCTCTGTCAGTAGCAGACACTGGGCCGGCAGGTGGAGGCGGCGGAGGCGCTGCTGCTGACGCACTGGGGAAGGGCGGGGGTGCCATTTTACCTGGAGGAGGTGGCGGAGGCGTAAAAGAACCTCCTGTATTGGAATTTGCTGGCATATTGCCTCCTGAAGAGCTCTGGCCCTGTGCGTTATTCATAAAATGCTCCACAGCAGCAAAGGCAACACCTATTAGACCAATGCCTATCTGGGCCTTATTGCCAAGGCCTATACCCTTATTAAATCCCATGCTCTGCTTAAGCATGCCACCCAACAGTTTTTCCGCGTTAAACATCTTTTATCTCCTTGAAAATTGTTTTCCTTGAACCTTGGAACCCTATTGTTCTGCCAAAGCCAAAAGGTGATGGCAGGTGGCTCCTTGAACCCTTGAACCCTTGAACCCTCGATCCCTCTTGTCCTGCCATAGCCGAAAAGCGACGGCGGATGACCCCTTCTTAAACCTACCTCCAGTCATCTATTAATGTGCTTCCACCCATCATGCCGGCTCCAAGCATAAAGTCTGTAACAAACCATGTTGTCTGGATTCCGCCACCGGTAACAATTATTTTAACTGACTGCGGCTTAAAGGGTTTTGTCTTTTCACCCGATGGATACTGGGATATTTCTACATTTTCAGCAAACCATTTGCTTAATTCGTCCTTTGTATTAAAGCTGTAACTCTTTTTTAGGAGGTCAGCAACAGTCGGGTCCATTATTACTGTAGACGAGCCCATTACAAGGGACTTCATGTAATCGCCCATTATCATATGGACAGGGTGTTCCTCAACTGCCATTATTACGCTTGAGATATATGACCAGCCTGTTCCAACCGATAAAACGCTTTGATTGGGTTTAAACCCCATCTGCACATGAAAAGGCTGCCATCCCTGGGGCAAACCCTCTTCATTTTCTGCAATACAGACATTATTATACTGCATTGTGCTGCCAAGGGTGCTCCATGTGGTCTTCCCGCTGTGCAGACCGCCAATGGTCTTAGACATTATGGTATAACTGCGCCCTATAACCGCATTGGCCTCATTATGTGGCCCCATAACATTTGTTTTGTAGTTCATACCTATCTCATCACGTATAGGGCCATTAACCAGTATCATGTTAGCCATTGAAGAGGTGGAATTACCAAACGGCACATGGTTCGCAAGGGCAAGGATTACAGGCAGGTACTCGGGTTTAGCGCCGGACATAACAGCGCATATGGCAACCCTTTCCACTGTAACCTCTCGCTTTCCGCCTGGCCAGTCAAGGGTCTTTATGACCTCATCCCGCTTATGAGATGTCCCTTTAAGCATTTCTGCGACACGTTCTTCAGTGGGAAGTATGATCGGCAGATAATCTGTCCAGTCCTTATCCTTAAAAAATCTCTGCAGATTTTCTTCTGTGTCAGGCCCGATTGTGCGGGGCTCCACAGGCTCTAGTGCTACCTCAGCTTCTGGCGCCGGGCCCCTATATTTTTCTTTTTCAGTAAGCGGCAACGTAAGGGCATCTATGAATGCCTTCATCATTGGTTTGCCACTCACAACATCATTAGCCTCAAAGACATACTTATGGTGAACAGACTGGGGCTGTCCGGCTACTGGGAATGGAAAGGCGATATATCTTATTGGAGAACCATTCATATATTTGAAATTGTGATCAAGTGCATAATTGATAATATTTGCTGCTGTGCTCCCGATAGTAGGGATACCAAAATCCTGTTCCAGTGTTTTTGCAAACCGGCTCACGGCCGATGTGCAGCTGTCTCAACCAGCTACTCCGATCAGGGCAGCATCACCCTTTTCCTTTATCTCCTTCCAGAGTTCAGGCTGATCCTGCATATATGAGCCTTTAATGCTCCTTACTTCTATCTTGACACTGGGCATGTTCTGTTTAAACCATGCCTTCATCTCTTCATAAATGCCCGGGGCCGCCTTTGGGCCGCCCCAGCCAATATCCACCAGGAATATAGTTTTATTTTCCAGGGTATCAAGCCTTGGTATCAGTGGTATTCGGTCTACCATCCTGTTTGGCGGAGTCGGGTTAAGTACTGTAATTTTTTCTGATGAATATGCTGTAAAACAGACAGCGGTGAGAATATAAATGAGTGCGGGCAATATCTTTCTGGTCAATTGGCATCTCCTTATTTAAAGGTTGCTAATATATTGATACTAAAACCCTTTTAGGTTGAAGAATATATGGGGATGTGATTTCCATGTCAATATGGAAAATATTATTATTTATCAAACAAGAATATTGTTTTATATATTGGAGATGATATACCATAGTAAAGCAATAAATTCTTTATGGAGCTTTCAGCGGTAAGCCTTCAGCCAGCTATCTGTTTTTGATGGATCAGGTTTATAACTTTCATCAACCCATGTTTTTTGATGGAGACTGTGTAATAGAACCCATTGACAGTTCTGAAAAGATTTAAAAATAGCCAGGGATAAATAGCAAATGAAAAGACTCACGCAAAAAATATCGACCAGGACAGGGGCTGTCAAACTCTCAATAACTGTAATTATATGTCTTATAATTATCAAGGTGTTTATATCAATAATATCACGCAGCATCAGCATCTCAGCTCAGGCTGCTGATAGTCTGCTTGATATTTTTTCAACAGTTATTACCCTTATTGCGCTTAATATGTCTGCGGCACCTGCTGATGAGGAACATCCATTTGGTCATGGCAAGGCAGAAGGTCTTGCTGCTCTTGTTCAGGCGATCCTGGTGCTTGGGGCAGGGACTGTTATTATCTACTCTTCAGTGCAGCGTATAATTCATGGCACAGTAATAAGGCCTGATGAAGGTATTGCTGTTATGGTTATTTCAATAATTGTGAGTTTTCTTCTTTCCCGCCACCTTCGAAATGTTGCAAGAACAACCGGCTCTACCGCCATTGATGCCTCAGCCAGGAATATAAGCGCAGATGTTTACTCTGCCGCAGGTGTATTAATTGGCCTTTTTATGGTGCGTATTACAAAGGTGGCCATTATAGATCCTGTTGTTGCCCTTATAATGGCAGCCTTTGTTTTAAAGGCTGGATATGAGGTCACAATCCGTGCAATGCATGAGCTGATAGACTATGCCTTGCCAAAAGAGGAGCAGGCTGTTTTGGAAAAATGCCTTGATGAACATGATAACCTGATTTGTGAGTATCATGCTATGCGCAGCAGACGTTCCGGAAACGAACGCTTTATTGACCTCCATATTGTAATGCCGCGAAGATTGAGCTTTGAAAAATCACATGCCATGTGTGATCACCTTGAGCAGGATATAAAAAAAAGGTTAAAGAGCGCCAATGTAATAATACATGCTGAACCATGTAATTCAGAGGATTGCCCCAGGTGTTCCATTCCTGCATGTGATTTACGATCTGCATGAAATACAGGTGCCTGCCAGCAATTCATATTATTTATCACCTCTTCAACAAGCGGAGTGGCGCGGCCTCTGATATAGATTGCATCTTCATCTGATTTCTGCTTTGGATCAACCGAACCGACAAGTACGAAACCGTATGCTGTTGGCGGTGTGGCAGCACCTCTGTTAAAGGTGCAGGATGCCCAATACTGCGGGCTGAGACATCTGGAAATGTCCAAACGCTTTTTTTTCATTCAAGGAACTCTTCTTTAGCTATAGTATCTTTTCTTTAGTAATGTTCTCTATCGGTGATTGTTGAATTGGAAAGCTGTTTCTGCATGATGATATGGCTTCCCTTTTGTCCTATTTCCACTAACGCATGTTGAGATAGTATATTACAGGCTTGTCTTCCTTATGGGACAAGCAGTTTAACCAACAGCAACCTCTACGTAAAATATACCTCTTCATGAAGAAATGACTGGATTTCAGTTGATGAAGCGGTTTCAAAAAAGCTCAAGCGCTTCTCTAAGGTTCATTCGGGCTTCTTCGATTGTATAGCCCTGGCTGGCAATATCGAGGTCATGGCACAATGAAACATACCCGTTGCCTTCACGCTCTATGATGGCAGTAAGTTGTTTTACCATGATATTTCCAAAATAAATTAATAGGTTAACTGATAATAAATTAATATAATCCTCCCAGGCACACCTGAGTTTGTCAAGTTTTAAGAGGCTATTTCCCCTCTATCATATACTCCCTGAACTCCTCAATGCCTTTGCCGGCGCTTTTAATGATCTCCTTTTTACCATTATGGATAATCATAAGCTCTATCTCATTCATCTTTGCATCGCTGTAGGATGCAGTTATGGATGCGGCAAGCATATCTGTCTCAGGGGTTCTTTTACCTGCAACATATACAACAGGCCCTGGCACAGTGACTGTATTTATGGTGTAGCCGTTTTTACCGGCAAGTTGGAGTATCCTCTCATTTTCCTTCATGTCTCTGCCTACAACCATCTTCAAATCAGGGTTAATACGGAAATGGCGGCCAACCTTCAGCATCTCAATATCATTCCTGTTAAGGTCAGGGCTGTTATCAATAAGGTCTTTGAACCTCTTGCAGAATATAGGGTCTGTGAGCAGGCATCCGCCGCCAGGCGTTGGGTAATGCGTTACACCAAGCTCTTTTGCGAGTTTAATCTGCGGTTTTCTTGAGCGGCCGGACAGCCTTAACAGGCTTTTTTCCTGCACCCATCCGTTTATTTCAGGTATGGTCTTTTCAAGTAGTTTTGCAGAAAGGGGTCTTAATACTAAGCCCTTCATGGTGCTTTGCTTTTCAACTGCCAAAAGGGCTGATTTGTGCTGTGACATTGGCCTCTGGCCCAGCACCTCTCCGCTTATTAAAAATGATGCATTCTCCTCTGTAAGCATTTCACCTGCAATCTTGAGCATGAGAGCATGGCAGTCTATGCACGGGTTCATGTAGCCGCCATAACCGTATACAGGGGCCTTGAACATAGGGAAATACCTGTCAGTGATATCAACGATTTTTAGGGGGAGATTATTTTTTTCTGCTGATTCAATCGCCTTTTCAGGTGAAAAAAAAGGGGTGGTAAAATTGACTGGTAAAACATCCACCCCTGACAGCATTACAAGCCTTACTGCGAGGATGCTGTCAAGCCCTCCGGAAAATATGGATAATGCCTTCATGCTACAGGCCCAGTTCGGCGAGCTTTTTCACCAACTCTTCCTGTTTTTTTGTAAGGTTCTTAGGCACCTCTATGCTGATACTTACATATGCATCACCACGGTCAACGCCGTTCATGCGTGGCACACCATAACCCTTGAGCCTGAGTTTTGCATTGTTCTGTGTGCCGGCTGGCACCTTGAGCCTCAAGGTCTTTTTATCTATGGTTTGCACCTCTATTTCTGTGCCTAGTGCTGCCTCTGTGTATTTTATGCTCTTTGTCATGATAAGGTCATCCCCGTCACGTTTATAGACCGGGTGGTCCATAACCCTTACCTGTATGTAAAGGTCACCACTCGGGCCGCCGTTTATCCCGGGATTTCCTTTGCCTGCTAATCTTAGCTTTTTCCCGGTAGATATGCCTGCCGGTATCTTTACGGAGATCTTTTCCTGCTCAGAGTTATCCTTTCGGTATGCAATCATCTTTTCTGTATCAGCTATAGTGTCTTCAAGGATGATGGCAAGCTCATATATAATATCTTTACCCTTTACAGGCTGAGGCCTGCCCCCGAATGCACTGCCGAATGGTGAAGCGCCGCCCTTAAATGAGTTCCCACCCATATTGCCGAAGATGTTGCCAAAGCCGCCACGGCCACGGCCTCCAAAACCGAATTCACTGAATATACTGTCAAAATCAAAATTGCGGAATATGTCTTCCTGTGAGTATTGCCTCTGGAATCCCTCTGAGCCGAACATGTCATACTGCTGTCTCTTTTCCTTGTTGCTTAAAACAGCATATGCCTCAGATATATCCTTGAACCTGGCCTCTGCGCTTTTATCATTCTTGTTTCGGTCAGGATGGTATTTCATCGCAA
>CAYWRH010000157.1:0-10368 GCA_964460435.1 uncultured Desulfatiglans sp. | reverse complement strand
CTCATACTATAACTTTTTTATAACCAGCTATCTTTTTCATTTAACTGATATACATAAAAAAGCCGGGATATTTCATAAATTATTCTATTAATACGGAAATAATGAAGCAAAGGGATATTACTTTTCTGAAATACAATTATCAAGCCTAAAAAGATTGTAACCTTTTCGTATCTTCTAAATCCCAAACAGGCAAAGTGTACCATTTTCCATAATAATGTAAATACCCAGACCAATCAAGACCAGAGGAACGATCACGTGACCATAGCTTGAGAGAAACCGGGCAATATGCCTTTGATCTGCTTCTTTCATCCCGACCAAACACAACAACATGGCCAACAGCAAGAAGATTGCAATAGTGAGTAAAAGAGTGGGCAGGGTGAGGCTGGCAAATAAAGGTATATAGACACCGATGTTATCACCACCATTGGCAAAGGTGACCGCTGCAACGCAGTATGTCATGGGATGAAGCATGCTTCTCAAAATTGGAATTACCTTACAAGTAGAAGCAGCAAAAGTTAAAGGTTTTATCTCATCATCGGTTCTGGCGAATTTACGAATACCAATCGTTATCGGGAGAAGACCAAGGAACCCGATAAATTCTTTCGGAATCAGAAAACTGCCCCAAAAACCAAACATGCTTAAGATAACGATAGCCATGAAACCCAGATATTGCCCAGCAACCACATGATGTCGCCTGAATAGATGATCGGTTTGAGAAAAAAAGATCATCAACACAAAAATATCATCAATGTTCGTGGCTGTGAAAGTCAGCACAGAAGTGAAGATGGTTGTTAAAACTGTCATGAACTCAACAAAGCCTTTTGAAAAAAAGTCTAATGCTTTTTCTTCTCGTTTTTCGCATAAACAATCTTTTTTTTGTTTTATCAGGTTTCGTCCTTCAACCCGATCTACAAGGTTGGATTCCGGTATCCCGGACGCGGAATGAGGTTATTTTCGTGTTCCATGAAGGGACATTCTATTATTACCGTCTTATATCACCGCTCATTAGACCTTTTCTCTGGATTCTCTTACAGCTGTTAAAATATCTTTTGTTGAAGCCTTTGTGTCGATTCCAGGCACATCGAATGGTGATTTTTTGCTTTTTCTATAAACAACAGAAAAAATTTCACTGCCTCTTCTCTTTATAATAACCTCTTCGTTTCTGGCATTATTGAGAACATCTGCCAGACGTTGTCTTGCCTCAGAATAAGTATATACTTTCATGTCTTTTACTCCAATATTGCGATTCCCATCTGTTTTGCAGTTTTCTTCATGCCTCGATCAAGCGTTAACAAAGGGCTGTGCAGTTTTTCTGCACATGCCAGAAAATAGGCATCATATGCATACATGTTATAACTAATGGCAACACTCAATGCATATTTTATATCAATTTGCCTCAAATCAACCGGTATTTGCTGGATAATCTCCCAAGCAGACTCAACTTCTTCCTTTTTTAAACTGTTTTTTTTCATCATTGCAGTAAGGGCATTGCCTACTTCGAATGGCAACACATCAGGAGCTATCAACTCATGACCCTCGGTAAGTTGAATAATTTTCTCCTTTTCGGGCTCATTTAGGGCAACTGCAATAAATGTATTTGTATCTGCTATTATTTTCATAGGTACAATTGTACGTTTAAAAGTCCTTGATGTCAAACTTAACATTTTCGATTTTTACAGCCTTTTAAAACAGGAGCAATCCTAAAATACATCTCATCAGATATTATTAACCTTTTAAGGTTTCGATTTCTTAAAAGGTAAAACGACGCATAGAACACCCTGAATTTTTTGAAATAAATCCGTTGACACCAAAAAACTGATTCCCTATACTGTGCGAACTTCACAAACATTAAAGGAGATCACACATTATGAAAGATGTTGTTATTGTATCCAGCGTAAGAACAGCAGTAGGAAATTTTGGCGGCACCCTCAAGGATATCCCTGTAGTGGATCTTGGTGCAGCAGTCCTCAAAGGGGCCCTAAAAAAGGTTAATCTTAAACCGTTTGCATCAAAGGAACTTGTAAGTTTTGAACCCGATGCCCTCAAGGGCAAAGGCATGATTGATCTTGAGAAAAAGGCATATGATTACCCTGAATCTGCCCGCCCGATCCAGATCGATGAAGTTATTATGGGTAATGTTGTTGCAGCAGGACAGGGCCAGAACACAGCCCGCCAGGCCATGATCAAGGCCGGCATATCCAAAGAGACATCCGCATTTACAATAAACAAGGTGTGCGCCTCCGGTATGAAGGCAGTAGCCCTTGCAGCCCAGTCCATCAAGGCCGGTGATGCAGAGATAATCCTTGCCGGCGGCATGGAAAACATGAGCATGGTCCCCTATGGGCTTCCCGCTGCCAGGTGGGGCGCACGCATGAATAATGCCGAGATGATAGACCTCATGGTATTTGACGGCCTCTTTGAGATCTTTTACGGATACCATATGGGCATAACAGCAGAAAATATCGCTGAAAAGATGGGCATTTCAAGACAGGAACAGGATGAACTGGGAGCATTGAGCCATAAAAGGGCGCTTGATGCTATTGCTAAAGGCTATTTCAAAAATGAGATAGTGCCTATTACGATCCCCCAGAAAAAGGGTGACCCGATTGTTTTTGATACGGATGAAAGGCCAATGGAGACAAGCGTTGAAAAGATGGCAAAGCTGAAACCCGCATTCAAGAAAGACGGCACAATAACCGCAGGTAACGCATCCGGCATCAATGATGCGGCAGCGGCCATGCTGATCATGTCAAAAGAGAAGGCAGAAGAACTCGGTTTAAAACCCCTTGTAAGGATTAAATCATATGCCACAGCAGGTATAGACCCCGCTTACATGGGTTTAGGCCCTGTGCCGGCAGTAAGAAAAATTATGGCTAGGGAAAAACTTACGATCAATGACTTCGGCACAATAGAGCTCAACGAGGCCTTTGCATCACAGGCAATAGGCTGCATGAGAGAACTCAAATGCGACCCGGCCAAAGTAAACCTGGTTGGAAGCGGCATATCAATAGGCCATCCAATAGGCGCTTCAGGCGCAAGACTCCTTGTTTCGCTTATCAGTCAGATGATAAGAAAGGGCGATGCACTTGGTGTTGGAAGCCTCTGTATAGGCGGAGGTCAGGGTATTGCAATGGTGCTGGAACAGGTATAGAATTCAAGGAATACACGAGGTATACATAAAATAATCCTTGCACAGTGTAAAAGGCATATGGTAATCTTTTGAGTAAATTTAAAGGATTTTAGTGGGAATCAACAAATGAAGAGCTTTTCAGGCAGAACAACCAGCTATTATTACTATTATTACTGCGCCTTTGGTCTGCCTGCAGCCGGTTGATTCAGTCTTAATTTTATTGATCCAAAAAGCTGCAGGAAGAACCTTCCTGCGGCTTTTTTATTTTTGGAGGTAATACATTGGAAAGGATAACTGATATTTATGTCGAATCATATACCCCTATTCTTTCACCTGATACATTTATCAGGGAGTTACCCATTACACAAAAGGCCATTGACACGGTCAGCGCCTCAAGAAAAACAATCAGGGATATACTTGATAAAAAGGATAAAAGACTTGTGGTATTAACCGGCCCCTGCTCCATACATGATAAAAATGCGGCAATCGAATATGCGACAAGGCTAAAAAGGCTAAGTGAAAAGGTGACATCACGCCTGTTTCCAGTAATGAGGGTCTATTTTGAAAAACCCAGAACCAGCATCGGTTGGAAGGGGTTGATAAATGATCCCTGCCTGGATGGGTCTTGTGATATTGAGTCAGGACTGAGGGCGGCAAGAGAACTGCTGCTTGAGATAACCGGCATGGGTGTTCCTGCTGCAACAGAGATGCTCGATACAATTAGCCCCCAGTATATTGCAGACCTGATATCATGGAGCGCCATCGGCGCAAGGACAACAGAGTCCCAGACCCACAGGGAGATGGTAAGCGGGCTTTCCATGCCTGTAGGTCTTAAAAACGGGACAGACGGGGATCTGCTTATTGCTGTTAATGGCATGAAGGCATCTGCAAGTCCTCAGACATTTATAGGCATCGACAGCACCGGAAGGGCCAGCATTGTTAAAACAAAGGGCAACCCCTACACGCATATTGTCTTAAGGGGTGGCATTCGCCCCAACTATGACTCAGTGAGTGTCAACAGCACCATTAATCTCCTCAAAAAAAATAATCTGCGTGATTCCATAATAATAGACTGCTCACACGGCAATTCATCAAGGGATTACCTGATGCAGCCAAGGGTGTGGCAGGATGTGATCAACCAGCGTATAGATGGAAATGACTCCATAATTGGCCTCATGCTTGAGAGTAATATCCATGAAGGCAGTCAGGCTGTTGGTGATACGCCTGAGAATATAAAATACGGGGTATCAATCACTGATGCCTGTATATCATGGGAGATGACCGAGGAATTAATATTGTCCACATTTTATTATCTTGAACAGCATTCAGGTAACAGGATAAGGTTTAAATTTTAACAGGATATGGGGAAACTATGGACAATCAAATAACTGACGAACTTGAAAAATCACGAAGCAGGATTGACCAGATTGATTCAAAGATAATTGATCTCCTGACAGAAAGACAGATCGAAGTCGAGAAGGTGCTTGCATATAAGAAATCACACAAAATGGCTGTCCGCCACCCTGCAAGGGAAGAGGATATGATATCAAGGCGCAGGATCATGGCAAGGGAAAAGGGGCTTGACCCGGATTATATAGAGGAGCTTTTCAGGTCGCTTCTGCGCCAGTCACGGGTCGAGCAGACAGAATTAAAATCCGAAAAAGGGGTTAAAGCTGATGCCACTGTCCTTGTTGTTGGAGGCACAGGAGGTATGGGCCAATATTTTGTCCGGTGGCTTAGAAAGTCCGGATACAACACAAGGGTGCTTGGACGTAACGACTGGGATAAGGTTATCTCTTTATGCGACGGAGTTGACCTTGCTATCGTAAGTGTGCCTATTGAAAGCACTCTGTCTGTTATAGAAAGGCTTGCGCCATACCTGCCTCCAGATGCTGTTCTTGCCGATCTTACCAGTATCAAAAAAGAGCCTGTGAATGCAATGATGAGACTCCATAAAGGCCCTGTATTGGGGATACACCCCCTGTTTGGCCCTTCAACATCCAGCATGGATAAACAAATCATTGTTGTAACACCGGGAAGAGATGAAGAATCATGCAAATGGGTTATTGACCAGATGTCAGAGTGGGGTGCTATTATTGTTAGATCAAACGAGGATGAACATGACCGGATAATGGCAGTTGTGCAGGCATTAAGGCACTTTGCCACATTTACATTCGGGAGATTTTTCTTCAGGAAGAATGTTGATCTGTTCCGCTCACTGGAGTTTTCAAGCCCCATATACCGGCTTGAGCTGGGTATGGTGGGCCGTCTTTTTGCGCAGGCCCCTGACCTTTATTCAGGGATTATCTTTGCATCGGAGGAAAGGCTCTCCATGCTCAGGGAATATATCTACTCAATAACCGAGTTGATCAGTATGGTAGAAAGCTCTGACAAAGAGGAGTTTGAACGGCAGTTTAAAGAAATTGCAACATGGTTCGGGCCATTCAGTGAACAGGCGTTAAGGGAGAGCAGCTTTCTGATAGATAAGCTGATTGAGAGGTTTTAAAGGAGATGGAGTTCAGCAATGGATTACTGTGAGAAAGAACCGGCCAAGGTGTGGGTGGAGTCCATAAAGGAATTTGGATAATACTGATAAAAACGGTTTTCGGTCTGAGGTCTTCGGTTTACGGTAATTGCTTTTCCGAAGACCTCAAACCGTAGACCGTAAACCGTTATAAATACAGTTTTTTCATCATCCATGCCATGTTTTCACCCAGGACACGCATTGTCCTTAACCCCTCTTCATCCTTTTCCACCTCGCCCTTTTCACGGCCAATACCCATGTTCCAGTAACTGGAGCCCGGCACCATCATTTCGGTAATAAAAAAGAAGTGGTTCAGGGTATCAAATACATGGGTGCTACCTGCCCTTCTCACAGCAACAACAGCGGCGCCTGTCTTTCTTCTAAAGCACCTGCCGTTTGCAAAGGAGACAAAACCAGCCCTGTCTATGAGCCCCTTCATCTCTGATGTTACATCTGTAAAATAGGTGGGTGAACCCAGTATAAGGCCATCTGCTGAAACCATTTTTTCAAAGACCTCATTAAAATCATCATCATTAAATGCGCAGCGCATATCCTTATTCTTGAAACATGCCATGCAGGCCTTGCAGCCATGTATTGATTTGCCTGAAAACTGATATAACTCCGTCTGAATCCCCTCTTTTTCAAGCACCTCAATAACTGTTTTAAGCATTGTGGCTGTATTCCCATCCTTGCGGGGACTGCCGTTAATAGCGAGAACCTTCATGTATAACCTCCTTAAAATTTAGTGGATATCAAGAACATCCCTCACGTAGACCTCTATCATGTTCTCGACACCTGGTTTTATATCTTCAAACTGGATACCCAGGTATAACCCTTCTGAATCACTGTTTACACTTTTTATAATCCCCTTGAAATTATGTATGCCTTCAAACCCCAGCAGAGGGAAGGATATCCTTATAGAGTCATTTATTGTCACCTCTCTTATTAAATCAGGGTCTGAAGATATCCTGAAACGTGTCCCGCTCCTGCTGATCTCCATTACAAGTCCCCTGATCTGTTGATTGTTGATTTCAATGGTTCCAGGTATGAAACAGCTCACACGCTGTGCCTTCCTGATATTAAGGCTCTCAACTGTTTCAGGGTATGAAAGAAAGGTTATCCTGTACGGTTTATCAACAGAATCTATAGTCTTTGTCTTGAAACCATACACATTGCCAAGATATAGATACCTCACAATAAAAATGGTGCCTTTATCTATCTGGTTTCTGAATCTGGTCGGTATCTGCATGCGCACCATCAGATAAACCGGGGACTCAATACCCACCAGGATGGATCTGAATTTTTCTTCCATCCCCTCTATCTGCATGGTCAATTCTGTTCCAGGCGTGAGCACAAGTTTCTCTTTTTTTTCCATAATCTCTTCCCTTTTAGTGGACAGGATATGAAAACACCGGTTTTATCCCTGAGCAGACTGACTATATTTACAATTTTATGCTATTTCAAGAGTTGATTGCTGGAAAATTAATTTTCTGTTATTATTTTTATACCAAAAGCCTCTGTATCTCATTATTATTAATCTGTAACTGAAAAAAAGGAGGAATAAAAATGGCAGAATATAAAAAGATTTTGTTTCCCACTGATTTAGGAGAGGAATCAAAAAAGATCGCGGAACATGTGAAACTGATGGCAGGAAAATTCGGGGCTGATATCGATATTGTATATGTCGCTGGTGTCGGACATTATTATAATACCCTGGATATGCCTGTTGCAGGGCTCGAACACTTTGAGACCGAGGTCATAGCCGCTGCAAGCACCCAGATTAAGAGCTTTGCCGAAAAGGAGTTTGCAGGCATAAAGGTAAAAACCCAGGTGCTATCAGGGAATCCCGCTGATGAGATAGTTGAATATGCTGAAAAGAATCACATTGATCTTATTATTATGGGCCACAGCAGGGCCGGTCTTGAAAGGGTTTTGCTCGGGAGTGTTGCACACCGCATTCTAAAACTTGCATCTGTACCGGTTATGGTTGTAAGGGTATAAAAACTAACTGTTCTCTTTCCGGCCTGTTCTAATGAGGCCGGAGAGAGAGTAAACTTAATTACACCTCTTAAACCTTCACTCTTGCACCCTTATTAAGGCCTGAAACAACCTCGATATTCTTATGATTGACATAACCCATTTAAATCAATAAAGTCTTATTCCTGTAATCGCATTCTTACTGCAATACCACACATTTTAAAAGGAGGGGGGAGTTATGCCTAAAAAGTATCATTATGTTACTGTTTTTTCTGTTTTTCTGACCCTTTTTATTGCTGGTGTTATCTCCTGTACTAAAAAAGAGGACACTGTAGCCAAAAAGGCCGAAGAGCCATTGATTACCGTGTTGAATCCTGCACTGTCAACCGCCTTTGCAGAAAGGGCGCCTCTGGCACCACGCAATGATTCCCTTGAAGGAAAAACCATATACCTGGTTGACCTGCAATGGGGCGGCCCTGATGCAGGTTACTCTGTCTTTACCGAGATGAAGGAGTGGTTTAATAAAAACATGCCATCGGTCAAGGTAGAGGTAAGGAGATCAAAGGGCGGCTGGATGGGAGATGACCCTGATCTCAGGGCAGAAATCGTTGCAAATGCACGGGGGGCCGTTATCGGCATTGGCGGGTGACACGGATGTGTGTCGGTCGTGAGCCGATTTGCGAGAAACCTTGAAGAAAAAAATATTCCCACTGTTGGTGCATCAGGAATAAATGTCGTTAAATTTAAAGACTACAATGTAAAATATGCAAATGGGATGCCCATAAGGTATGTAGCGTTTCCTTTCCCGGTTGCAGGGCAGCCGAGGTCGGTACATAAGGCATATGTTGAAGGAAAAGACCTTTTAAGCGATAAGCCCATGATGCAGGCCATTATAGATGGGCTTACCCAGCCCTTAACCGATGATGAAAAATTTGCGGGTCTTCCTCAGGGGGCAGCGACTGAACCGCGCCTTCTTGCGCCCGATACAGAGGATAACCTGAGAAGATTGTTTAATGATAAAGAATGGACAGATTTTAATCCCATAATCCTTCCAACTGAAGAGCGTGTGGCCAGGATGCTTACAGGCACAAGCCACAAACCTGATGAGATCGTGTGTGAATATGGCTCCCGCAAAATGACAGTTGAGAAGGCGGCAGTATATGCGGTTATGGCAGGGGCAACACCAAAATACTTCCCCACCATTCTTGCGATATGCAGCCGGGCAAACAGCTTTGGTAATTCCACAAGCTCTGCGGCAAATATGATCGTAGTAAACGGCCCAATAAGAAAAGAGCTGGGCATGAATTCAGGTGTTGATGCCCTTGGCCCGTTCAGCGAGGCCAACTCAATACTTGGCAGGGTATTTACCATTGCCGGCAAGATCATGGGTGATCTCAGGCTTAATGAAGGGGCATATTCAACCCTTGGAAGCAATCTTCAGTATAACAATATCTGTTTTGCAGAAAATGAAGATGCCCTTCCTGATGGATGGGAGCCCCTGAGCGTGCAGCTTGGTTTCAAAAGGACAGACAATGTTGTAAGCATAGGCATGGGTTGGAGTTATATCTCAAGCGTGGGCGAGGCACAGATAAGCCATCCGCCGCAAATGATGTTCCGTGATTATATGCGCTCTCTGGCAGGGATGTCAGCCACTATTATAATGGACCCCACAGTGGCAAAACTGCTCAAGGATGTTCATGGTTTCAATACCAAGGATGACCTGAGCAAATATTTGTCAGAGAATGTAGAGGTAGAGGCTGAAACCTACTGGGGAAATGGCGTAAATACCACCGCATTCAAGCCCATGGCGCTTCAGGGTCGTGAACCCTATGCAACATGGATGAAGGCGCCAGCCAGAGAGCTGATTAAGCCCTTTACCAATGCAAGGGGCATCAGGGTTGTTGTAGCAGGAGGGGGTATACAAACTACCTGGTTTGTAACTGACTTTCAGTTTCCGGGGGGCATACTTATTGACAAGTGGAAATAATAGGCATAATATTTTTTTAATTTTTTATTTGTCATAAATAAAAAGCTTGTTTATAATCCGCCAGTTTTTTTGGCGCATTTACCATCATAAAGATGTATCTATAGTAGTTACATCTTGGTGGTATGGTTTAATTTCAGAGATTTTTAAAATTTTATAAATGGAGGATGGAAATGAAAAAGATTAGCGTATTGTTTATGATCATTCTTGTCATGGCTTTTGTAGTTAGCGGTTGCTCAAAACCAGCTGAAGAAAAGGCAGCAGCTCCTGATGCAGCAGCAACAGAAGAGGCAGCTCCCGCAGCTCCAGCAACCCCAGCAGCTCCAGCAGCCCCGGCTGAGGAAGCAGCTCCTGCTGACGTAGCAGCCCCGGTTGAGGAAGCAGTTGAGGCGGTTGGCGATGCAGCCACTGCTGTAACAGAACAGGCTACTGATGCAGTTCAGCAGGCAGGCGAAAAGGTTGGAGAGGCAACTGAAGCGGTTACAGGCGCAGTGAAAGATGCTGCCCAGGATGTAAAAGAGGGAGCCCAGAAGGCTGTTGACAGCATAATGCCCCCTGCACCCGAGCAAAAATAGCAAAAGGCATATATAGACATTAAACCTTTTTCCTGGATTTAATGTCTTACCTTGTTTTTTGCTTATCAGTATAAATCAATAAGGATTATCAGGCCTGCTTTTTTATTTATAAAAAGCAGGCATTTTTTTATAGGGATAT
The DNA here is from genome assembly GCA_964460435.1 of uncultured Desulfatiglans sp. Lineage (GTDB taxonomy): Bacteria > Desulfobacterota > DSM-4660 > Desulfatiglandales > HGW-15 > JAAZBV01. Next base: position 39 of record CAYWRH010000157.1, on the reverse strand, counting down.
AATCTGTATTTCATTCATACAGTACACCATTTAAATTAA
>CAYWRH010000156.1:0-10450 GCA_964460435.1 uncultured Desulfatiglans sp. | reverse complement strand
CTTTTTTCAGGGAAAAAAAGACCAGCAGCCAGTGCCATATGATTTTAAAGAGGTTATAGTGGCAAACCTTGCAACACAGTTATTTCATCAGAAAATAGTAGCGAAGATTTAAAAAGTCTCTTTCCGGGTAGAATGCCAAACTGGCCAAGGGAATTATGCAGGGATAATTTATTGCATGCATATGAAAATATTCTTTATATTTGCAGCAGCTACCACACATACGTTAAATACATTTTATTATGCTATATTGGGCATACTATGATAACGATAATAAATTTAAACAATGAGCTTATGAAACGCACCAAGAGCTGCACGAAAACAGAGACGATTGAGCCACCAATAAAAGACTTTCCTGATAATAAGGCAATTAAAGACCTGATACCCCTGAGTGGCAAATAGATATTGATCCTGACTGGCAGAAGGATGAAGAAGTGGTGCCATTTTGAAAAGATACCCGGGGTGATCCTTTATGTCAATGAAGACACCTAGTGTCTATTAACATAATCCACAACAAATATCTCACGCCATGAAAGGAGCCAACTGTATCCGTCAAATACCACAAAAAGGAAAAAGCTGTGTCAATGGCCGATAAGCGCCCAACCATATTTTAATTATTCGTGGTATTTTTAAACCCTGCCTGATACCTATATTCACCGTCTATGCATGTAATTTCATAACCTCATATATCAATATCTACAGATCATATAAAATTTTTTTGTAAAAAATAATTATTGTGTTATAAAACACCGTTCTGAGTAAAAAAACAGAAAGGAAACTGATAATAAATGACTGAAGATGGAATAAAAAAATTCCGCACCACCACATGGTCAGCAGGCCCTGGATGTCATGGTGGATGCGGCGTTATAGCCCATATCAAGGATAACAAGCTTATCAAAATAGAGGGAGACCCTGATCACCCCTGGAGTCAGGGAAGGCTCTGCGCAAGGGTGCTTGCCATGACACAGTATGTTGAAAATGAAAAGCGTCTGCGAAAGCCCCTGAAAAGGGTCGGAAAGCGCGGTGAAGGCAAATGGCAGGAGATATCATGGGATGAGGCTTTTGACCTCATAGAAACAAAGATGAAAAAGATCAGGGATGAATATGGCCCTGAATCTGTAATATTTGCAATGGGCACAGGCCGTGATATTGGCGCATGGATATGCATGCTCGCCTATGCCTTTGGAAGCCCGAATGTAATGTTCGCCCTGAGCGGCAACTCCTGCTACAGCCCCAGGATAGCGGCTATTGATGCGGTTCAGGGTGATTTTACAGTATTTGATGCTGCCCAGTGGCACCCTGACAGATACAATGACCCCAGGTGGAAGGCCCCCGAAGTAATGATCATATGGGGTTATAATATCCACGGCACATGCCCTGACAACCTGTTCGGCCACTGGATCATTGACCTTATGAAAAGGGGCACAAAACTGATAGTTATTGACCCCAGGCTCTCATGGTTTGCATCCAGATCAAATCACTGGCTCCAGATCAGGCCCGGCACAGACTCAGCGCTCGCAATGGGGTTTTTGAATGTCATCATAAATGAAGAGCTCTATGACCATGAATTTTTAAAGAGATGGACCAACGGCACACATCTTATCAGGAAGGACACAAATAAACTCCTGAGGGAGTGTGACATCGTTAAAGAGGGCTCAACCAAAAACTTTGTTGTCTGGGATCAGGCTGAGAAAAAAATTGTTATATGGGAGTCAGAAAAAACCGGTTATAAAGGTATTTGCAAAGAGCCAATGGTTTCGGGTGAGTGCACCGTAAAGCTGATTGATGGCAGAGAGATCACCTGCAGAACCGCATGGGATCTCTATGTGGATGAGGTAAACAAGTATTCCCCCGAAAAGGTGGCAGAGATCACAGGCATAAAGGCTGATGACCTTATCAAGGCAGCAAGGTTTTATGCAAATGCAAAACCTGGCGCCATTCACTGGGGTGTGCCCATTGATATGACCCCGGCAGTAACACCCCTGTGCCAGGCCATTGCAGCCATGTGGGCGCTTACAGGGAACCTTGATATACCGGGCGGCAATGTAATATCCAAGTATGCCTTTGATGTTGTTGCCTATGCCCTTCCAGGCGCTGATGGCGCAATAAAGCTCAGACATGCTGAGATGGATAAGCCTAGGATCGGCAAGGAGAGGTACATGCCATTCGACAAGTTCTGCTGGAGATGCCAGACAGACGTTACAATAGAGCAGGTGTTCTCGGAAAAGCCCTATCCTATAAAGGGGATGTGGTTCCAGACCTGCAACCCCCTGGCCGGTATTGGCCTTGAACCTGAGAAATGGCAAAAGGCAATGGAAAAGATGGACTTTGTTGCTGTTGTTGACCTGTTCCATACACCCACAACCCAGTATGCAGATGTTGTGCTTCCGGCAGCAACCTTTCTGGAAAAGGACAGCTTCAGGAGCTGGTGGGTTCCGCTTCAGGCAATAAAGAGGGTCATGAAGGTTGATGAGTGCATGTCAGATATAGATATCAACTTTGAGCTATCCAAACGCTTTGACCCTGAGTTTGAGTTTAAAAACGTGGATGAACTCTTTAATTACATACTTAAACCATCAGGAATGACCTTTGAAGAGCTTAAGGAAAAGGGCTATGCAATACCGCCAGAAGGCACACCAAGCGCGCCATATAACCGATATCAGAAGGGGCTCTTAAGGCCAGACGGAAAACCCGGTTTCAAGACACCAACAGGGTTATTTGAGCTTTATGCCACTTTAAGGGAAGAGTGGGATCTTGAACCGGTTCCGCATCATGAAGAGCCGCCATTTACCCCACAGAGCAGGCCTGACCTTGCAAAGGATTATCCTCTAATACTTTCTACTGGCAGAAGGTCCCCGGCCTTTTTCCATACAGAACACCGGATGATCCCGTGGTTAAGGAATATAGACCCTGACCCCCTTGTGGAGATCAACCCTGAAACAGCCAGAAGACACGGCATAGGTAATGGAGAATGGGTGTGGATTGAAAACTGGCTGGGAAGGGCAAAGTACAAGGCAAAACTCACGCTGGTTGTGCCTGAATGGATGGTGATGGCAACACACGGATGGTGGTTCCCTGAAAAGGATGGGGCAGAGCCATCACTATATGGCGTACGTGAACATAATATAAATAACCTTCTCCCAATGAATGCACAGGGAAAGGATGGCATGGGTGCGCCTATAAAGCACTCCATGTGCAGGATCTACAAAGCAGATGGAAAGGAAAAGTAAAATGGCAGGAAAGGGATACGGGCTTTTAATAGATTATGAATATTGTACAGGGTGCTATACCTGCCAGATAGCCTGCTGCCAGGAACACGGCTGGGAGGCCGGCATGAGCGGCATGAACGTAATAGAACAGGTGCAGAAACTGCCAAAGGGGAAGGCTTATCTCACATACTTTCCATTTCCGACAGAGCTCTGCATATTGTGCAAGCCCAGAACAAAAAAGGGGTTACAGCCGGCATGCGTGCAGCACTGCATGGCAAACTGCATGAAATATGGGAAGATAGAGGATCTGGCAAAAGAGATTAATAAACCAAGGATGGTATTATGGGCGCCAAAGTAATGAATTAAAGGTGCAGGGCGCAAGGCACAGGGCTCAAGGTTAAAGATAATTTATTCAGTATGATAATAAATTTTAGAGGTTTGTTGTTTTGGATAACAGCGAAAAAAATCAGTCAGCAAGAAAAAAACTCACCCGTGATGAGATGAATGAGATAGTGGCAAAGGCACGCCGCTCCCAGGAAGAGAAGATGAAGGGGTACCGTGAAAAGTCATTATCTATTCATCCCTGGGTATGCGCCCGCTGCGGCATGGAATTTACTCAAAAAAACCTTCATCTTCTTACTGTGCATCATAAAGATCATGACCATGAAAACAATCCTGCTGACGGGAGCAACTGGGAAAACCTTTGCGTATACTGTCATGATAATGAACACAGGAGATATACTGACCACCTTCAGGGCGAGATGCCGGATCAGGGAGCATTAAAATCTGAACCTGTAACACATAAGCCCTTTGCAGCCCTTGCAGATCTTTTAAAAAAGAAATAATAAAATAAAACCGGTGCAGGAGGTAATTTGAATAAGGCAGGCATATGGAGGATGTAATGCTCATCCCTAACACCTCTATTTGGTTTGAGTTCATCCGAAACAGAATTCTTAAAGTCAAAGGTCTAAAATTTTGCTTAACATATTTATTGATGCTGATGCCTGCCCTGTGAAACAGGAGGTTTTTCGTGTGGCAGAGAGGTTTAAGCTTATGGTTACGCTGGTCTCCAACATGCATATGCGTATCCCGGAAAGCCCCAAAATAAGGCTTGTTATTGTTGAGAGCGGGCCTGATGAGGCTGACAACTGGATAGCGGAAAAGGCTGGGGAAGGCGACATTGTAATAACCGCAGATATCATTCTTGCTGGCCGCTGTCTCACAAAAGGGGCAGGGGTAATAAGCCCGTCTGACAGATTATTCACAGAAGATAATATAGGGAGTATGCTTGCCACCAGAAACCTTATGGCCGATCTCCGGGAGCTTGGAGAGATAACCGGTGGACCAGCACCCTTTACAAAAAAAGAGAGATCCAATTTCCTGCAGCAGCTTGATACACTTATACACTCAATACTTCGCAGGCATAAGACCGGATAATTATCTTTCTATTCCTGTTAATAGTGTGTTATACAGCTTGGCTTATTTTTATCACTTTACAAATAAAATGTAGGGGCGAATAATTATTCGCCCCTGCTGTTTAAATTAGAGGAAAAAGAAAGATATGGCTAAAAGAGAACAGAATAAAGATATACGGAACATAGCAATTATTGCCCATGTTGACCACGGCAAAACAACACTTGTTGATGCCATGTTCAAGCAGAGCGGCCTGTTCAGGGAGGGTCAGGAGGTTGAAACGCGCCTCATGGATAACCTTGAGCTTGAAAGGGAACGTGGCATAACAATAGCAGCCAAGAACTGCTCTGTTATTTGGAAGGGCACAAAGATAAATATAATAGATACCCCCGGCCATGCCGATTTTGGGGGCGAGGTGGAAAGGGCGCTTGCAATGGCCGATGGCGCACTCCTTCTGGTGGACTCATCAGAAGGCCCCCTGCCCCAGACAAGGTTTGTCTTAAAAAAGACCTTTGAGGCAGGGCTGAAGGTTATTGTTGTTATTAACAAGATAGACAGACAGGATACCAGGCCCCAGGAGGTGCTGAATGAGATATATGATCTGTTTATAGAGCTTGGCGCAAATGATGAGCAGATAGAGTTTCCGCTCTTATATGCAATAGGCAGAGATGGTATAGCCAAGAAAAAGCTCACTGACAGGTCAAACAACCTTGATGTGCTCTTTGAGGCAATCATCAAACATACACCGCCTCCATCATATGACCCGAAAGAGCCTTTCCAGATGCTGGTTGCTGACCTTGGCTATTCTGCCTACATGGGCAGGCTTGCTATCGGCAGGGTGGTAAACGGCAATGTAAGCTTTAATGACAGCCTTGTGTGCATTGGTGAAGAGAATAGGGAAACACCCCTCAAGGTCACCAAGATTCAGGTCTATGAAGGGGTAACCCTGAAGGAGGTTAACCAGGCAGGGCCTGGTGATATTGTAGTGCTTTCAGGCATAGAGAATGTAAAGATAGGCGATACCATATGCAACAGGGAGTTCCCAAAGCCATTAAAAAGGATAACGGTTGAAGAGCCTACTGTATCTATGCGCTTTACCATAAATACATCCCCCCTTGCCGGCAAAGAGGGCAAGTATGTCCAGTCCAGCAAGATAAAGGAGAGGCTGTTCAAGGAGGCACTGAGGAATGTTGCCATCAGGGTGGAGGAGTCAGAGGAGAGAGACAGTTTTAATGTAAAGGGCCGCGGTGAATTCCAGCTTGCCATTCTGATTGAGACGATGCGCAGAGAGGGTTATGAGTTCTGTGTGGGGAGGCCCGAGGTAATACTTAAGGAAAAGGATGGCAGAAAACAGGAGCCCATAGAACATCTTTACATTGATGCTGATGAGGCATTCATGGGCATACTCACCGAAAAGCTGTCACAGAGAAAGGGCAAGATGATAAACCTGGTGAACAACGGCACAGGCAGGGTCAGGATGGAGTTTACAGTGCCCTCACGCGGGCTGATAGGCTTCAGGGACGATTTTCTGACCGTTACCAGGGGAACAGGCATAATGAATTCATACCTTGAAGGCTTTGATGATTACCGTGGTGATTTCCCGTCAAGATTCAGCGGTTCAATAGTCTCAGACCGCCAGGGTGAGTCGGTTGCATATGCCCTGTTTAATCTTGAACCGAGGGGAAGGCTCTTTATTGTTCCTGGTGAACAGGTGTATGAAGGCATGATAATAGGCGAGCACAACAGGGATAATGATATAAATGTAAACCCCTGCAAGGAAAAAAAGCTCTCAAACATGCGCGCAGCAGGAAAGGATGACAATATACTCCTATCGCCGGCAAGGCCGCTTACCCTTGAAAGTGCCATAGTATTTATAAGGGATGATGAAATGGTGGAGATTACGCCGAAGTCAATACGTTTGAGAAAGGCCGAGCTATCATCCCAGAAGCGGCACATGGCCCAGTCGAAGAAGTTTAAGGAGAAGGAGGGTCTATAAAGCATAGCGCATGGTGCACGGCGCATAGCGTTAAAATCGAACAGGTAATATTTTACTCTATGCGCTATGCGCTTTGCCCTTTGCGCTTTACCTCACAACACACTCCTGAACCCAGGGTTCAGCAACAGATTTGAACTCTGCAAGTTCGGAATCTGTAAATTCAGGGGATATATCCTTGAAATATTCCGGATGAAGGATCTCTGCCCTGTTAAAATTCTGCAGGGCATATAGTTTTGCATCCTTTATTATCTTGCCAATGTTACCAATAACATCTGTGTCAACAAAACCCCTGACACAGGTGGTTCTGAATTCATAATCAGGGGCCTTTTCCATTATGGTTCCTATACTGTCAAGTATATCTTCAGGGTTACAGCCCTTTGCTACAAGCGGGTTATATCTTTTTGGATCTGTCTTGATATCCATGGCAATGTAATCCACAAGACCCCTTTCAATAAGGATCTCAAGATCCTTTGGCCTGCTCCCGTTTGTATCAAGTTTTACCGAATAACCAAGCCCTTTGACTGCCTCACACAGCTTAACGAGATTCTTTGACAGTGTCGGTTCACCGCCCGATATTACCACACCGTCCAGGAACCCTTTGCGGTTCTTAAGAAAATCATACAGGCCATCGCCTTTAATGGAGGCCGGGCATTCAGCGCTGCACCTTACAAGAGAGGGATTATGGCAGTAAGGGCAGTCAAAATTACACCCTGACATAAAGATAACACAGCTCACTTTGCCTGGGTAATCTATCAGTGAACTCTTCTGAATGCCGCCTATATTCATTGCCATTCCCTATGCAGCCTTGAACATCTTTCTCATGCTGAACTCCTGTTGTTTGCCGTTGTTCCACTGCTTCACAGGACGTAAATAGCCTACAACCCTTGAATAGACCTCTGTCTCACACCCGCATACACTGCATTTCTCCTGATTTCCTGCAAGGTAACCGTGAGACGGGCATATGCTGAATGTGGGTGAAAGCGTGAGGTACGGCAGCCTGAAGCCGGTCACCACCTTTTTTATAAGCCCTTTGACAGCATCTGTATCGCTTATGTTTTCACCCAGAAAGATATGCATTACAGTGCCTCCGGTATACTTGGTCTGGAGTTCATCCTGAAGAGTGAGTGTTTCATATATATCATCGGAATAGTTTACAGGGAGCTGTGTCGAGTTTGTATAAAATGGTTCCCCGCCGTGCCTGACTGATTCATCATTGGCGCATATGATATCCGGATATTTTGCCTTGTCCTTTTTTGCAAGCCTGTAGGTTGTGCCCTCTGCCGGTGTTGCCTCAAGGTTATATATATCACCGGTTTTTTCCTGGATGGCAGCAAGGGTATGCCTGAGATAATCCATCACCTTGAGGGAAAAATTTCTGCCCGTTTCACTTGCGATATCACACCCCATAAAGTTGAGGCATGCCTCATTCATGCCTATAATGCCAATGGTGGAAAAATGGTTTTTCCAGTATTTGCCTGACCCTTCCTTAATCTCCCTGAGGTAGAAGCGGGAATAAGGATAGAGGTTATTTTCTGTAAACCGTTCAAGCACCTTCCTCTTGATATCAAGGCTTTTGGAGGCAAGGGATACCATCCTTTCAAGCCTGTCAAAAAAGTCTGTCTCATCCTTTGCGAGATATCCTATCCTGGGGAGATTAATAGTCACTACCCCGATTGAACCTGTTAAAGGATTGGCCCCGAAAAGCCCGCCGCCCCTCTTCATGAGTTCACGATTATCAAGCCTGAGCCTGCAGCACATGGAGCGAGCATCCTCGGGCGACATGTCTGAGTTTACAAAATTTGAGAAATATGGGATGCCATATTTGCCTGTCATCTGCCATATGCTTGTGAGATTGGGGTTATCCCAGTCAAAATCGGGCGTGATATTGTAGGTGGGGATGGGGAATGTGAATACCCTGCCCTTTGCATCCCCTGCCATCATCACCTCTGCAAAGGCCCTGTTAAGCATATCCATTTCAGGCTGGAATTCGGAATATCTTTGTTCGCGTTCCACACCACCAACAATAACATAGTTATCTTTAAGGGTGGAGGGCACAGACAGGTCCATGGTGATATTGGTAAAAGGTGTCTGGAACCCGACGCGTGTGGGGATATTTATGTTAAACACAAACTCCTGCATTGCCTGTTTTACTTCCCTGTAGCCAAGGTTATCATACCTGATAAAGGGCGCAAGCAGGGTATCAAAATTGGAGAGGGCCTGTGCGCCTGCCGCTTCACCCTGAAGCGTATAAAAAAAATTCACTATCTGCCCTAGCGCTGACCTCAGGTGTTTGGGCGGCCCGCTTTCGACCTTGCCCTCAACACCTTTGAAGCCGTTTATGAGCAAATCTTTAAGGTCCCATCCGACACAGTAAACGGAAAGAAGGCTCAAATCATGGATATGCATATCGCCATCCTTATGGGCATCCCTGATCTCATGGGGGTATATGCTGTTAAGCCAGTATTCAGAGGTTACATCTGATGATATATAGTTGTTAAGGCCCTGAAGAGAGAATGACATGTTGCTGTTTTCTTTTATCTTCCAGTCAAGCTTCTCTATGTAATGATCCACCAGATCAATATTGCTCTTAGTGGTAATGGCCCTTATCTGGGCGTGCTGCTCACGGTAGAGAATATATGCCTTGGCGCTTTTATAAAAGGGGGTATCAAGGAGTACCCTTTCAACTATATCCTGGATCTCCTCTACATCCACTTCTTCACCCAGCCTCATCTGATGCGCAAGGGTTAGCACATGGAGCGTAAGCTTTTTTGCCTCTTTTTCGCCAAATTCACCGGTCGCCTTTCCGGCCTTTGCAATTGCTGATGTAATCTTTGAAGAGTCAAATTCAACAACCCTTCCGTCCCGTTTTTTAATCCTTTCAAGCATGGAAAATACCCCCAGAGAACAAAATACCTTTAGTGAATCCCAATATTTTTAATAAAAATATTCCGGAAAAACCGAGTCTGTATCACTTCATCTGGCCCTCCCCTAAAAAAACAAATATAACCAGAAAAATGTAAAAATCCTGTAGAAAGATTGATCATTACTGTTAGTGAGTACCGGGAAAAATAAACAATATATTGTGGCATGTCAAGATGAAAAAAACAATATATTGTTATATTCCGGTTTGATGCGGATATTATTTACCTTTTTATTCGCATAGTCAACAAGATTGAAATGGGAGGCAGTAACCCGTTCATTTTTTTCACAGATGATTGCCTTGAACGACCTCAAAGTCACCTAATTCATCATTCCCCTACTCCAGCAGGGGAATCCAAACACCCAGTGTCATGACTGACCCGTATCAAATGGGGGTTAAACTATAGCGGGTGCCCAGTTTTTATCTCCTTCAGAACGCTTGCTAATCTAAAAAGGTTATGGTATTGAATAGCAAACTTGTCTCACAAGTTATTTTTCAGCTTTCTAATTGAACGCTGATCCGCCATTTGTCCAGGGCCATATCGGGACAGGCAGCCTTAAACCACGGAAGTGGAAAGCTCACTGGTGGGGCTCCCGGACTTCAAATCCGGTGTACCGGGCTAAAACCTCGGTAGGTGGGTTCGATTCCCATGCACTTCCGCCATTGGTGTTCAATCATCCATCTTTTTATTACCTTTTCTACAGCGGAAACTGCCTTCTGACACAAGTATCTTATAAGATCTGATAATACTCTTTTAATTGTCACATATCTCTACAGTCTATTCACACCTGTATTATATTTACAGGCTGGCATGTAATTTGCAAAAATTCTTATAGCCTGTGCAGCTTATTTATATAGGCAGATAGCCGCATAATAAAATTCTATATTCTACAGGAGAGGATTGTGGAAAAATCA
>CAYWRH010000155.1:0-10464 GCA_964460435.1 uncultured Desulfatiglans sp. | reverse complement strand
ATTTCTTATGACCAATATTTCGGCAAAAAATATGATAGAATTTTGGTAAATCACATTTTAGCCCTGACACCATTACTATCATATGTAAGGCTTGTTGTAACACTACCACGTGTTACTGTAAGCGGCATGTTATCCGCATTCCATTTAAGGGTTATGGTAAAAAGGTGTAACTAAAACAGTCTGCCAATGATAAAGGGAAGTGCGGTCTCTACTCTTAGTATTCTATCACCCAGAGATACAGCCTGAAATCCTATATCCTTTAAGGCATCTATTTCATATGGGATAAAACCGCCTTCCGGGCCAATGGCAACAGTAACAGGCGAATTCACCTGATGCGGGCATGGTGTATCTGCAACAGGGTGAGGCACAAGGGCAAGGGTATCCTTTATTATTAATGGCAGTTCATCTTCAATAAAGGGTTTAAACAGTCTTCTAATTTTAATTCTGGGCATTATTGTATCTTTACCCTGTTCAAGCCCCATTATCATCTGGATACGTAGATTATCCTCATCAAGCACTGGGCTTTCCAGATAGCTTTTCTCCACTCTCCATGTCTTGATGATAAATATTTCCTTGATACCCATTGATGCGGCATGCTGGATTACCCTGTTTAATACCTTTGGTCTTGGCATAGCAAGAACAAGAATAAGCGGAAGAGGGGGAGGGGGGGTGTCATCCAGATTAATTTCTAATATCAGTTTGTCCTTATTAAGATCAATAACAACTCCCTTTCCCATCAGACCGTTCATGGTACCAGATTTCAGGGTATCACCCACAGCAGGCTTTAGATATGTAAGGATGTGGTCAAGTTTTTTACCGGTTATTTCAACCTTTCCATCACTGATATCTTCTTTATCGAGGATTATCATATTCATTTTTTATCAGGGTATTATGTTTATAAAAATAAATTAATCTACCAGAAATGGAGTTTTGTCTCTTTCTCATAATTGGTTTCAAGCAGTCTCCTGATAGCTGCAATAATAGTCCTGCGCAAACCTATCTCATCTGGCAGCGATGGGTCCTGCCACGCCTCATTGATACGTGTGCCTACCATAAAATGGATTATATCGCTATCGAGCATCATTTCAACAATCTTCGCTGCGGGAGAATTTTCATCATGATCAGTAGAAATCCCCCTGGCCAGCATAACCTGAACATGATGCAGGGTGATTATACCTTCAGTGACAAGGTCTATTCCGGAAATTGCAGAGAGCGGCGGCTGTGATGATGTGAACCGTTCGTTTACAAAGGTCAGTTCTCTTCCAAGCTCTCTTGCTATAATCTTGGCGGTTGTGCCGCCGCATATGATCTTTTTACCATTGAAATTAGATAAAGTTGCTGCAAGCTCTGCGTCCCTTGAGGTATCAAGAGGCGGACCGCTTACCATGAGCAACTCCTGAGATGTCCTTAGGTGTATGACCCCGCATGTCCCGTCATCATGCATCTGATAGCGATCTATCTCATTCGCCCTGCTGATGATGATTTCCGATAGTTCCCGTGCGCCTGGCAAGCCTTCGGTTGCGATAAGTTTTTCGGTTAAAAGGGTAACCCCCTGATTGCCCCAGCCAAGCGGATACCTTTTTGAACCCATGCCTGCCTGTGTGACTCCATCTGAAAGGAGTATTATACGGTCATCCTGTTCAAGCGTAAAATGCATGAATTCAAGCCTGTACTTTCTTTTTCCATGAATGCCTTCACTATACTCTATAGGCAATGTCTCGCACCTGCTATTTTTAACGACAATAGGAAGCGGGTTATCATAATTAATAACCCGTACATTATGCTCCCTGTCAATTTCGACAATAGTAAAGGTGGCATAGCTTATCTTCCTGACACTGCAAACAGGCAGCGTCTTCATGATTATTTGCGCACAACGGTTTACATCCCTTAAGCCTGCTGTAAAGTTCATTGCCATTGTAGCGGTAAGAGTCGATAGCACATTAGCCTTTATGCCGCTCCCAAGACCATCCGAGAGGATAACAATAAGCCTGTCCTCTTCCCTGATGCGATGATACTGAAACGTGTCACCGAATACCCTCTGGCCGTATTTCATAAGCTGTTTGTATTTAATATCTATAGAGCCTCTGGGTTCAGTATCCATCATTCCTCCTGGTCCTGTGGGCCAAAGCATTCAATGATGCCTGACAGAACCATCTCAGTTTCCGAGGCATTTTCACCTAAAAGATATGCTATTTTCTGGACAGTTGAAAGATTCTTACGTATAACACTGCGCGCCCGTTTTATGATCTCTTCTTTTTGCATTTCAGGGTCTGTGATATCACTGAATATCCCCCCTGCAATCAGGCCTGGTTCTATGGTAAAGATCGTGCAGCGTAAAAGACGGTTATTGATATTGATTTCACGGCTTGCAATATCCTCTTCAGTCTCGAGGACATGTCTGAAAAAAGATCCAACAGGTAAAACCTTGTCAAGCACGGCTCCGACCATACCCGGCCTCTGTTCATATATCATCCTGGCATCCTCTCCTGCAAGAATGGCAAACCTTTCATTGCACTCTATTATGCGCATGGATGTGTCTACAATGACAACCCCAAGCGGAATAGCAGAAATCAGCTTATTTGCCTTTTTGCTCGCAAGTTTTCGCATATAGGTAACGCACATGGCTATCTCGGCCCTGCCATCTAATACAGCCTTTGCAAAATCCCTACAGTTCAGGTATCCGCACCCGCCGCAGTTCAGTTCATCCGAAACCGAATATTTACCTGTTGCCCGCAGCACCCTGATAATAGCGTCGGTGCTCACCTCTTTTTTGGGAATTTCAAAAGGCTCTATAGTGCCTTCAAGATTTTCTATAGTGACAGCGGGTTCTCCCCACTTTAAATCGAGGGTGTTTCTGAGCATTGATATTCTTTTTGCAAGTATACCATCACCTTTTTGTGCAACAGGGCCGTTTATGCACCCACCGGAGCATGCAAGCAGTTCAAGAAACAGGGGTTCAGATGATTTTAATGATGTTAGTGAATTCAATACTGATTCAACTTCTGGTAACCCTGAAAAGTGCATCATATGGCGGTCAATTATTTTTCCGTTGCCTCTGATGCCTGCAATCATACCACCATCAACAGGGTATACGGTGCCTTCTTCTGCCTTTCGTGGAAAAAAAGTATCTTTATCTTTTTTACCTTCTCCAAATGTAATACCCTTTCGTTCTAATAACAGGCGCAGATTTTGAAATGTCAGGACACAGTCACAGAGGTCTGGAAACTGTACTATCTCATCCTTTTTTGCAATGCACGGCCCAAAGAAAACCACTTGTGCATCCGGGTAGAGTTGCTTAAGCAATTTTGCATGGGAGAGCATGGGTGATAATACAGGGGATAAAAGCCCTGTTAATGAAGGGTAATATTTGCGGATATAATTTACCACAACAGGGCATGCAGTGGATATCATAGGCCGGTTATGTTCAGATGGCATATTCAGCATCCTGTATATATGACCTGATACCTCTTCAGCGCCAAGAGCAGTCTCTGAAACCCCTGAAAAACCAAGCTGCTTTATCGCATGTATAAAATCATGATCAGCAATTTTATCAAATTCTGATCTGAAGGATGGGGCAATAGATGCGATCACATTTCTTCCGCTTTTTAATAATTTTTCAACCGAAGCTATATCATCGCGCACCTTTTTGGCGCCGCTCGGGCAGGCTGCAACGCATTTTCCGCAATGGATACAGAGTTCTTCAAGTACAGAAGCAACACCCTGTTCTATCTTTATAGCCTTTACAGGGCAATTGCGCAGGCACCGGTAGCAGTCCTGGCACTGTGCTTTTTCAGTGTATACAGGGCTCAGGGCATTCATGGCATCCCCTTATCATTAACAAGTTGAATGATTTCATGTGGTATTTCTCCTTCATTGCATCTGCATGCCTCTCCGTTTATCCTTGCATTAGGCCCGGTACGGCATCTGTTTTCACACATGGCCCCGCGGATAGTTACCTGTTTTTCAAGACCATGTTTTTTAACAAAATCATCAATGGCAGCAGCGGTTATCCGGTTTCCCCGTACAAAACAGGCGCTCCCCATACAAAGTTCAATATCTATATGTTCATCACTCGCCATTATCTGTCTCCATTAATACTCATAAAACCTCACTGATCCTTTTCTGTATATGTGCGAATGTGCAACCTGCAACAATATCTTTGTTTATCATTACCATTGGCGCCTTTCCGCTGCACCTTTCAAAACAGAATGCGGCCTTTACTTCAACAATTTCCTGAAGCGCATTTGTGTTAACATATGCTACCAGATCTCTCATAAGTTCATGTGCCCCACCCAGGCAGCAGTTAGTCCCCACGCAGATAGAAACTGATAATCTAGGGGTGACTGATCCGTGGATATGAAATGCATCATCCCTTACCCTTTTCCTGCTGCTGTAATGGGTGTGAAGAAGTTTATGCGCCTCCTCAGAGCCTGAATTACCAAGATACTCGCTGTATATTTTTGCAACGCTGCTGTTGGAAAGGGTTGTGCTGATATTACTCTTGTGGTCTATCTCTCTTAACCCGTCAGCCCTTTTTGCAATGCTGTTAAAATCTGTGGTTACCGGCTGTCCGGCGCCGTTTACGCAACCTCCGGGGCAGGCCATAATCTCTATAACCTGGTAAGGTGATGTGCCATTCATGATCTCCTTGCATACGGTACGGGCGTTTTTCAGCCCATATACAACAGCGCTTTTAAAGGAGGTATCATTAATAGTCACAGTAAACTCAGTGATTCCCTTTGTAATATTGTTTTTATTAACGATGCAGGCTCTGGTATCTCCTGAAATCTTTTCAGCAGCAAATCTTACAACCGCCTCAGTAACACCACCTGACATGCCGAATATTATCCCTGCGCCTGAAGCGATCCCGAATGGCATATCAAAATTATCGTCCTTGAGATCAGTAAATCTTATACCTGCTGATTCAATCATCTTCCCCAACTCCTGCGTGGTAATGACTGCATCAACATCCCGGCCATTTTCAGTAGTGAATTCATGACGTCCTGCCTCAAATTTTTTGGCAGTACAGGGCATAATGGAAACTACCTTGAATTTATCACTAGATTTGCCAAGTTTTTCGGGCATGATCTTATGCGCTAGACTTCCAAACATCTGCTGTGGCGACCTGCATGTGGAGAGATTTTCTAACAGTTCAGGAAAGTACTGTTCCGCATACTTCACCCATGCAGGACAGCATGAGGTAATAAGAGGCAGGTGTTTCCCCTCTGAGAGACGTTTAAGAAGCTCTGAGCCCTCCTCGATAACAGTAACATCGGCAGTAAATGCTGTATCATAGACACTGTCAAAGCCGATCCGGCGTAATGCAGCGATCAGTTTGCCTGTTGTTATGGTACCGGCAGGCAATGAGAAATACTCACCAAGTGCAACACGTATGGCAGGCGCTACCTGCGCAACCACTGTTACTGTGGGGTCGTCAATCATAGCCCACACTGCATCAATCTCTGGTCTGGGTACAATAGCGCCTGTAGGGCAGACCCTTGAACACTGACCGCAGTCAATACACTCTATTTCTCCAAGTTTACGGCTAAATACCGGCACCACCTTTGCATTGGCCCCGCGCCAGGCAAAGTCTATGGCGCCTATGCCCTGTATCTCATCACAGGCGCGCACGCAGTCGCCGCATAATACACATTTATTAGGGTCACGTATGAGCGCGGATGATGAAATATCATGCATCTCCTTCCGCACTGTGGATTTATACCTTATTTTGTCAATGCCCATGGTGCGGGAGAGTTTCTGAAGCGAGCATGTCCCGTTTTTTAGACAGGTTGTACACTCCCTTTCATGATTGGCAAGGAGCAGTTCCAGGTTAATTTTCCTTATATTTCTCACCTCGCGTGTATTTGTCCATACAACCATGCCGTTTTCAGGGGGAGTTGAACATGAGGTAACAATACCACGCCCCTCTATATCTACCAGACACATACGACATGCGCCGTACACACTGAGTTCAGAATGGTAACAGAATGTGGGGATATCAATACCTGCCTTTCTTGCTATCTCTAATACATTACGTTCATTTTCTATAGGATATTCATATCCGTTTATTTTTATTGTTTTTTTATCTGTCATTATTACACCCCCGTAATCGCATCAAACTTGCATTTCTGTGCACACGCCCCGCACCTGATACATATTGTGGCATTTATAGAATGGGGCTGCTTTTTCTCACCCGTTATTGCCCCTACAGGGCAGACCTTTGCACAGACTCCGCAGCCGATGCAGATGTCAGCATGAATTTCAGGTTTTTGGAGCGCCTTGCACTGACCGGCCCTGCACCTTTTATCAACAATATGTTCCATATACTCATCACGGAATGCCTTGATTGTGGATAAAACCGGGTTTGGCGCAGTTTTCCCAAGGCCGCATAATGAGGCGGTTCGTATCGCATTGGCCAGTTCTTCCATATCAGCAAGTGTTTCAGGGGTGGCCTTTCCCTGTGCTATCTCATCAAGCATCATTAAAAGCTGTTTTGTTCCTTCACGGCATGGGACACATTTGCCACATGACTCGTTCTGTGTGAAATTCATGAAATATTTTGCTACCTGCACTATACAGGTATTATGATTCATTACAACAAGACCACCTGAGCCAACCATGGCACCAATAGATTTAAGGGAATCAAAATCAAGGGGGAGCGACTTATGCTCCTGTGTAAGACATCCGCCTGACGGCCCCCCGATCTGTACAAGCTTGAAATTATCAGTCCTTTCACCATTTGCGGTCAGTACCCCTCCACCAATATCATTTACAATTTCGTCAAGTGTTGTGCCAAAGGGCACCTCTATCAGTCCTGTATTTGACACATGACCTGTGAGCGCAAATGTCTTTGTGCCGGGTGATTTTTCCGTGCCAATTTTACGAAAACTATCCGCACCCATGCGTAAAATTATGGGTACAGTGGCCAGTGTCTCCACATTATTTATTATGGTTGGCTTATCATGTAATCCCTTCTGCGAAGGAAATGGGGGTTTAGGTGAGGGCATACCGCGTTTTCCCATAACCGATGCCATGAGTGCGGTTTCTTCTCCACAAACAAAGGCCCCTGCGCCCTCCATTACATTAATATTAAATCTGAAACCAGTGCCAAGTATGTTTTCACCAAGAAAGCCGTTATTTAATGCATCCTTGACAGCCCTGCGCATGCGCTTGACCGCCAGGGGGTATTCCGCCCGGACATAGACCACGCCCTCTTTTGCACCAATCGCCTTTCCGGCAATGATCATGCCTTCAATAACAGAGTGGGGGTTTCCCTCCATAACGCTTCTGTCCATAAATGCGCCTGGATCACCCTCATCACCATTACAGATAACATATTTCTCATTACCGGGCTCAATACGTGCCAGGTCCCATTTTTTACCTGTCGGAAAACCTCCGCCGCCACGTCCGCGAAGCCCTGATTTTATTATTTCGGCACATATCTTTTCAGGGGCTGTTTCCGAAAGCATGATAAAAGCAGCCCTGTACCCGCCATAGGATATATAGGCACCGATATCCTCGGGATCAATAATACCGCACAGCTCAAGGGTTAAACGGTGCTGCTTTCGGTAGAATGGTATTTCTGCCTTTCCCTTACATCTTAGGCCTGTTATAGAATCAATATAGAGAAGTCTCTCAATAACCCTTCCATTCTTGATGGTCTCATTTATTATTTCCTCAACATCAGAGAGCTTAACCTTTACATATAGTATCCCATGTGGTTCAATAGATATAAGCGGCCCCATCTGACAGAAACCCTGGCACCCGCTGCCTGTAATACCAATGGAGCCATGATCATCATGTTTATTAATTTCAAGTGTGGCATTGTTTTTATCAAGCACCCTGAGATTATCCCTGAATGCATCAATAATAGCCTGTGCACCGTTAGCTATACAGCCTGTCCCTGCACAGAGAGTGACCCTGGTCTTCTGGCTGCCAATCCGCTCTTCATATTCCTTTTTAAGTGTTGTAATTGTTATATTCATTATTTTATACCTGCCTCACCTTTTCTTATGCCTTCTATAATATCTTTCACCTTTGCTTCTGTGAGCTGGCCGTAAACATCGCTGTTAATCATCATCACAGGGGCAAGTCCGCAAGCGCCAAGGCAGCTCACAGTCTCAACAGTAAACAAAAGGTCATCGGTTGTGGTTTTACCATTAGAAAGTGAAAGGGCCTTTTTTATTGTCTCATACATGTTCATTGATCCCCTGACATGGCAAGCTGTCCCGTCACATACCCTTACAACATATTTACCCTTTGGCTGGAGTGCAAAATGGGCATAAAAGGTCGCAACACCATAAACCCTTGCAGGGCTTATACCCAGAGCGTTTGCCACATACATCATTACCGCTTCCGGCAGATATCTGTATTCCTCCTGTACTGCATGCAGTATTGGGATAAGTTTTTCATGATCATAATGATAGTTTTCAAGTATTTTAACCACTACATCAAATTGACGAACCGGTGTGACCGCCTTTTTGGGATCAGCATCATGGTCTGATGCCCTGTTTTCAATATTATTTCTCATGCTTCATTCCTTTCTGGAGTATCACCAGTGATGTTATCAGGTCTTCCTGCTGTACAATCACATTTTTGGGGACCTTGAGTGCACACGGTGAAAAATTCCATATACCTTTGATTCCTGCCTCAACCATCATATCGGCAACCTCCTGTGCTGCTTGAGGAGGAACAGCAATTATCCCGATCTCTACGTGAAGCCTTTTAACGAGATTAACCATCTTGTTTAATGGAAACACAGAAACCCCATTGACTGATTTCCCGGCTTTTGAAGGGTCAGTGTCAAAACCTGCAATTATCCTGAATCCTCGTTTTTCAAACCCATTATATCCCATAAGGGCCGAGCCAAGACTTCCGCATCCAGCAATAACAAGTTCATCAAGATTTCCCCAGCCCATATAATCATAAATGGCCGTAATCAGCTCTGAAATGTCAAAGCCTATTCGCGGCCTGCCAACAGCGCCTATTGCCTCTAAATCCTTTCGAACAACTATCGGGTCAATATTGAGATGGGCTGCAATGGATGTTGATGATATGGTTGTTAAACCCTGGGCAAGGACAGATTCCAGGTATGAATGGTATTCCGGCAGTCTTCTGATAAGAGGCGCCGAAAAGGTTCGGATAGATTGGGGCATAATCATACTCCTTATAAATAATGAATTATCGATAATATGTAATCGATAAAAGTATATCTATAATACAGGCATAAAAATTGTGTGTCAAGAAAAGTTTTTAAATCCCTGGATAAACTTTCTGAGCGATAAAATTTCCGTTATCATCTGTTATTGACTAAATATTGACATCCCTGGCGATTAATATTATATTGAGCCAAAAATTGCCTTTGAAGGCTTATTATTCACTTAAAATTGGGGATTTTTATGGATTTAAACGATCAACCTCCGTCGGGCTTTGGATGATTAAGATTCATGTTGATCTTCTCTCTTTTTCTAACCATGAATCTTTATCTCTAACATATTAAGCAAATTTATCTTTAAGCTGAACCTTTTTCAGGTCACAGGAGAGGGTATATAAATCCTTGTACCTGATATCTGAAATCAAAAGGTGTCTGTCGGTTAGGTCAGGATCGCACTCCATCGAATCAATAAAAAGGAGGTGACCCATGGTCTGGAAAATTTTAATCATTTTTATGGCAGGATTTATCGTTGATCTCCTAGTCACAAAATATACCAGATTCATAACTGAAAAAAAAATCGCCTGGGCCACGCTTCTGAGCGGGATCATTACAGTAGTCAATTTTGTTCTTCTGACAATGATCCTGCAGGATAGCGCCAGCAGTGGGCTGATGAATATCCTGGCCTTTGCCGGCGGCAACAGCCTTGGGACTTTTACTGCCCTTAAAAAGGCATGAATCAGGCTATGAAACTCACAGTTCAAGATAGGGCAAGAATAGGGGCTTGTAACAGTCCCTGTGGACACTTGGATAAAAGGAGGAATCACATAACAGTAGTGTACGATTGAAAAGGTCAGGCGAGTCTCTTATGATGCTTTAAAAATCTGCCGAAATGCATATCCTCTTTCATAGTATGATTTACTAACCAGTCTATTAAAAATATTTGTATCCTGAACATTAGATATGTTTTCGCCAATCTATCTTCAACAACCTCATTTTTCAGACCTGAAAATGTTGTTACATATTTACGGTGTTGACTTAATTCTGATGCTGCTTTATGTATACCTTTCTCAAGAAAAAGATTACATCTCTCCAAATATTTCTGAGCAGGCAAGTCATTCTGGTTTTTTTCCAGACATTTTTCAAAAAGCTCTTTTGCATTTAATATAGTGTGTATTTTAACAAAAATACTTGCCGGCAACAAACACTTTCTGATTAGGCTTCATTTACCTTTCCCTGACCGCATCTCTAAAAATCTCTTTCAGATTTTCATTGACACATAAGCTCTATCTTCCTATATATACAAAACAGAA
>CAYWRH010000154.1:0-10541 GCA_964460435.1 uncultured Desulfatiglans sp. | reverse complement strand
AAATTGGCACTTTCATAAGACCAAAGTAGATACATTTTCAGATTGACGATGACATGGCCCAAAGAGTAGTGTGATAGGTTTGAATTCGATCCTGACAGGCGATTGAATGCCTTTAAAATTTTCTATAGTAATTGCTTTGATGCTCATTAGAGTTCTCCCCGAAAGGCGCGTTGGCTGAGAACATTGAAAAGGTTATTACCTAATTCAACCATCTCAATTTGTCTTTTTTTTCTCTTTGCAACTTGTTGGGCTATTTGTGCATATTTGTCCTGTAAGGCAACCGGCGGGATTAATATTTTTATATCTTGCAATTCCTGGGCATTTATATTTGCCATTCCAATGATATTTTTACACATACCCATCAAAGTTGCCTTGCCATGTTTTGAATTAAGATAGGCGGAGATATAATATGGATTGGCTTTTTCATTAGTCCTAACACGAATGAGATAGCCCGCAATTGCCATGGGTGTGTCTTTTTCATTAACAGCCGTTTTCCCAACCAGTTCTTTACTATTTGTTCTGTTAAACAGTAAATCACCTTTCTTTGCCAAACAGTTCTCCTGCTCTTTGTTATCTAGGTCGATATATTTTAAATCTGTAAAGTCCATTTCACCGCTGTACGTAATATTATTCATACGAATAATTGGAAATTGTTTCTGATCTGAACTGGCCTTTTTTGAAGTACCATATTTTACCTCTGATACCAATTCACGAATGACGCCTAAAGGCCATCCTTTGGGATTAGTAACAGGGTTACCGAACATATCCAGAAAAACTGATCTTAAAAATTCATCAGCAAGCTTAATAGCCTGTTGGCGTTTTTGGCGGATGGCATCAGCTTTGTCAAGAATGTCTATAATATGATTCTGCTCACTTAGAGAAGGTAAAGGGATTTTATATTCTTCGAAATTTTGCATTCGAATATAATTTGTAGCAGAACCATATTGAAAATTACTATTTTTTATTTTCCAATCTTTAACCAAATTATAATATACATATCTTGGATTTACTTGTGAGTTAAAATTATGCAAAATATATGTTCTTTGATATGCTTCAAAATCACCATTATAATATAAAACTAACCCTACATTCGCTCCATTACCAGGAAGGATTATACATTCACCATTAAATGAAAATGTATCTGCTTTTAGTGGTATTTCAGCACAAGTGTAGAAAGGATATCTACCATTTATCGTGGCATGATTTGCGTCTCTTTTACCTGTAGATACTGTGCAAATATCAAGGAGTGATTTTTGAGGATATTTCATCTCAACATATTCTCCAGTTCATCCATATCAAGTATTATTTCTTTCTCGATTATTTTCATCTGCCTAAGAATCTCTAATGGCGAATCGTATTTCTCTTCTTCATAAACAGTTTTCTTGTATCGGTTAATAGATAAATCGTATTTATTTTCCATAATGTCCATTACATGGACGAAAAAAGCTTTTTGAGTTCTGTCTGTATCTTTTTGGGGATCTCGTTCTTTCCATCGTTTCACAAGATCTGGTAGGTCATTTTCATCAATTACTTCTCTTTTATCATCCAGAGTATATCCATCAGCCTGCACATCATAATAAAATATATTGTCTGTCCTGCCGCCTTTAGTGAAGACAATAATTGCAGTTGATACACCGGCATATGGTTTAAAAACTCCGGAAGGCAGTGATATAACCGCTTCAAGCTGGTTTTCATCCACCAGGGTTTTTCTTAAACTCAGGTGAGCCTTTGAGGAACCGAACAAAACACCATCAGGTACAATTGTTGCTGACCTGCCCCCCATCTTTAGCATCCTCAAGATTAGGGTTATAAAAAGGAGTTCTGTCTTTTTTGTTTTTACCTTGCTTAAAAGAGAAGAATGGACATCCTCATAATCCAGACTCCCCTTAAATGGAGGGTTTGCCAGGATTACTGAAAAGTGTTCTTTAGCAAGATCAGGATACCTTTCAGGAAAGCTGTTGCTCAGTGTGTCTTGATAGTGAATGTCCGGTGCATTGATTCCGTGGAGGAGCAGGTTCATTGACGCAATACGCAGCATGGTAACATCAAAATCAAATCCCTTGAACATGTGCTTTTGAATATGATCCAGGTATGGCACCAGCTTGTCACCGGTATAATGTATGTTTCCATCCTCATCTTTTATTACAGCCTCCGGAGAGGTGTATTTTTCTGTGAGATATTCCATTGCAGAAATTAAAAACCCTGCTGTACCGCATGCAGGATCGCCAACTATGTCTTCAGGAGTGATATCAAGGATCTCCACCATTTTTCTTATAATATGCCTCGGTGTGCGGAACTGCCCGTTTATACCGGCTGTTGTGAGTTTGCTCAGGAGATATTCATAAAGATCACCCTTTGTGTCACCTTCGGTAAGCGGAAGTTTATCAATCATGTTTACTGCAGAAACAAGCAGATTTGGTTTCTGGATCATGAGCTGCGCATCTTTCATGTATTCACTCAGAGAACCGCCGTTTAATACAACCTCCTTAAAATGGGGAAACACCTTATCTCTTACATGAGCAAGCATGGTTTCAGCCGGGGTCATTTTGTTAAAATGGGACCATCTCAGATCCTGCTTATCTAAAGGAAAGATACGATTAAAAGGTTTTTGTGTACGAATTGCCTTTTTCTCTTCTCTTGTTTCTCTTATATCCAGAAGCCTGGCAAACATGAGGAATGATATCTGCTCAATGACCATCAGAGGGTTGGCAATTCCTCCGGTCCAGAATTCTGTCCATAGTTTATCTATCTGGTTTCGTAATTCACCTGTAATCATTTATTTTAAACTCCTTTTTATTTATCCGCAGACTCTATCAGATAAATTTTATTAATTCTTATTTTTTCGCGAAGCGATAAATATCAGCGGTAGACTATTCTTTAAGCCTGTATTTTTGCATTCTACTGTTTGGTTTTTCAGGTATTGTATATTCAATCAATCCTTTCGAAAGCAGTTCTCTAACCATTCTATTTAAGTAGCCAGTGACTTTTTCCTGACCAATACTTTGGGCTATTTCTGCCTTTGATAAGGGGCCTGAAGAAAGTGCCAAATGGATTTTATCAATGTTTGACTTCTGTTGCTCGTTATCCTGACTCTGCCCCGACTCTGCCCTGACTCTGCCCCGACTCTGCCCTGACTCTGCCCTGACTCTGCCCTGACTCTGCCCTTTTCCTGTTTCTGACTTAATCCCTGCTTGGTCCCTGCTTGGTCCCTGCATAGTGCCTACTTGGTTCCTACTTGATGCCTGCTTAGTTCCTTTTTTAATAAACTGCACCTGAAATGCATGCCCTACTTCCTGAAGAATAAGATCCAGTTCAGGGTATTCGCTGAGATATTCTTTCATCTTCTGAAATCCGGTTCCCCAGCCTTCTATAAGGGTCATATCCTTGAATATCGGCGCTATGACGCGGTTTCGAATCTCACTTCTTCCTGTACCAAGCTCATCAAAAGATAAAAGGTCGGGGAGGGGTCCCGGGCTTGTTATTTCCAGCATGTCATCATATATAGCCACCTTGATGTCACTCCCAAGGATTGAGTAATCCCTGTGAATAACAGCATTAATAACCGCTTCCCTTACTGCCTCAATCGGATATTCCCACCGGTCTTCACGATAGATTTCTCCTATTGTTGATCCAAGCGCTATGTTTTTCTTAATGAATGTTATGCATGGTTCTATGGAGGCAAATAGGGGCTCCTCAATAGTCAACTGATCCAGAAACACCATTTTTTTTGTGCCCTTGAATCTGGCGCATTCGATCTTGGCATAGGGAAAGTATTGCTTCCTAAGAGGTGAATCGGACAAAAGAATAGCTGCATTTCTTGGATAAACCTTATCCCTTTCTTCATGCAACAGCCCTTTGTTTTTTAGGATATCTCCCTTTATCCCCTTACCGGATTTTTCTTTAAATTCTTTTTTAAACCTGGAGAGGTCAAGATCTTGGAGATGGAGGTCATATACGGGTAAAGAATCAAATGAGATTCTCCTTTTCTGTCTTTCAAGCTCCTCAATCATGTCAATGGATGCTTTTCGGTTTGTTGAACCTATGCGGATATATGTCCCCTCATGCTTTCCTGCGTTTTTCAGGTAATATGGTTTGTTTGATCCCGGAAAAATTTCAACTACCACAAGAGTTTTACCGGATAAAGCCTGAAGGTAAACCTCTGGAACGATAACAGGATTACATAGATCAAAAATTATATTGTTAATACGCTCTTCCGTTTCAAAAATCTTCTTTTCATCGACACCGACAATCTCCCTTGGAGAGTCCTTTACACCAAATACTATTTTACCCCCGGCGCCATTTGCAAAGGCTATTACTGTCTGTGCAAGATGCTCACCTTTTGGGAGCATTTCCTTGAATTCAAGCCGCCTTGATTCAGGTTCATTCAGATATGGAGGATATTTTTCAGTTGATTCCATACGGCCTTTCTCCCGGTATATATGCTTTAGGCTGGAAGGTACTGATTATATTTAAAAGTTTTTCCACCATGTTTTCATCATCAAATACACCATCAAGCCCATCCGAGTGAAGAGTTGTAAATGGCGGTTCATAAAGCTGCTCTATTTCAATGGAACCATATCTGCTGATGTGGTTTTTAAGAAGATTCAAAAAACTTATCTGCGAAGACTTCAATGAAGGATAGGCAGAAATAAAGTCAAGAAATCTTTCATTTACCGCATCCGCATCCATCCCTATAATACCCCTTATTGCATAATCAAGTGGTCCGGCTGTTTCAAAAAACTCTTTTAGAACATCCTGTTCTACGCCCGGATTTCCGGTAAGTACAAGCGATGTTAATTCTGAAAGATCTGATTTTGTAACAGACTTTCCGGCCTTTATCTTTTTAAGCGTTTCATTTTCATCAAAGAGCCTTAATGCCTCCATAACCTTTTGTCTGAATCCGGGCATATCGGAGAACCTGAAGGTTGATGGTATTCGCCTGTATTCTTCATCTGTGTCAGAGATATCTATATGCTTATGCGGCGCTGGTTCCCATGTCTGTTTTTCGGTATATTTCATTATTCCACGAAGTTCTTCCCGCACTTTTTCAAAGCTTATTACTGAAGGAGTATCCCAGAAGCTGTTGCCTTTTACCATATTAATAGTTGTAACCTTTTCCCGGACAGGGTTCAGGTGCATTTGCAGGCGGCTTACCCAGTCCAGCATTTTATCCTTGAGGTCTGAAAACCTTCCTGATTTTTGTAATAGCTCTGTCTGGATTTCAGCTATAAGCAGATCAAAGCGGTATGCTTCTGTGTGACCATGTATATCTACCCACTTCATTAAGGGAGAAATCTCTCTTCTGAGCGTCTGCTCTGTTGCAGGTGAGAACTGCTTAAGTATTTCCATTTTTGACATGGTACGCTTTTCACGCCATTTTTCTCTTACACTTATAGTATCTTCTGATAACATCTCTATATCCTGCCGGATTAAAGGCACTATAAGGTTAAAGCCTTCTGTTTCACCATTATTCAAAGCGGTTCTACACAACCCGATGCGTGCTTCAAATAACTGCTCCATGATGGATTTGGTTACAGAAGGTTCTGTTTTTTTGTAATGTCTATCAAAAAAATTAAAGTTCCTCCAGTGATCAAATATTCTGAAATTGGCCTTGTTAATACCGGGGCCAAAAAGATCAGGGCACAGCCTTGTACCACGACCTATCATCTGCTCGAACTTGACCATAGACTTGACCGGTTTGGCAAAAACAAGGTTAACCACTTCAGGCACATCAATACCTGTATCCAGCATATCCACGGATATGGCTATCATAGGATAGCTTTCTTTTGCCGCCTTGAAATCGTCTATAAGCTGCTCTGCACGCGGGTCATAATTGTCGATTATCCTGCAGAATTTACCGCCATATTGAGGATATAATTCATTGAACACCTCTGCCAGCAGTACCGCATGATTATGGTTTCTGGCAAATATAATTGATTTGCCGGGATGTTGTCCGGTTTCATCCCTGATTCCGTTCTCCATCAGATTTCTTATAATCATCCTGTTGGTGTCCCGGTTGAATATCTGTTTATCTATCTGCTGGTTTTCAAAGTTAAACAACTCTGGGTCTTCGCCATTTTCCTCAAGCTGTTTTATCTGCTCTTTTGTAAGGTCCTTGTACTTAATACCTACCCTTAAAAATCTGGTTGTATGCTCAAAAACTTCAAACGGTACCAGATAATTTTCTTCTATTGCGTTATCAAGGGAATAATAGGCCGTTGGCGTTCCATCCTCACAGTCGAACATTTTAAAGGTGTTTCTTGATATAAAATCCACAGGTGTGGCAGTAAGTCCGATTTGATAGCAGTCAAAGTAGCGGAACATATCTTGGTAGCGGTTGTAGATGCTCCGGTGTGATTCATCTGCAATAATGAGATCAAAAAAGCCGGTATCAAATTTATCATATATCCGCTTCATAGCAGGGTAGGTAGCGAGATATATCCTTTTATTCCGGTCGTTAGCGGTATCGGCTGTTACCACTGTCATAGGTTCATTGAGAAACTCATTAAAAACATTTTTAGCCTGTTTCCTCAATTCCTTGCGGTCACATAAAAAAAGGACTCTCATTATCCAGTGGGCACGATAAAGCAGCTCTGTAAGGGCTATTGCAACACGGGTTTTACCTGTACCTGTAGCCTGAACAAGCAGAGCTTTTCTGTGTTTATTAGTATATTTTTCAGTTACTCTTTTAATAGCTTCTATCTGGTATATACGATCAACTATTTCTCTTTTAGGAGAAAATTGGTTTAATGGGAGCCTGTTTTTTCTTTGAAATATTAGATATTGAAGACTGTCTTTTGAATAATATCCATATAACTGCCTGGGAGGGTAATTTTGGGCATCATCCCAGATAAAGATATCAAAGCCATTTGTATAGAATATTATAGGGCGTTGGCCATACTGTTTTTCCAGCCCATTGGCATAGAGTCTTGCCTGTTCCTGTCCTATTTGTGCATTTTTCGATGTCTTTTTGGCCTCAATAACAGCCAGAGGCAAACCATTGTCATCCCATAATACGTAATCTGCATACCCTATTTCGCTTGAGGTAGGCTGGTTGGAAACTTCTTCTTCCTGGGTAACTTCTTGTGTGTTTTCACCATTAGTACCAACATTCCATCCGGCAATAGCAAGCTCATTATCAATCAATCTCTTTCTTGTTGTTGCCTCATCAAATCCAAGAGCATCGGCAACCGCTGTCCCTTTGTTAAGGATGGCTTCAAGTTCTTCAACCTTCTTTTGAGTTGTACTTGCCTGAGACCATGCAGCTTCAAGGTGGTCTAGAAGCTCCTGCATCTCTATCTCTTTTGATGCAAGCTCCTCCTGAATTTTTCTTTTCTGCTCTTTCAGTTCTTCTGATTTTTTGTAAATATCAACCGGTTTTTCCGGTTGGATATAATCGGGGCAGTCGTTCTGTTTTCCGCCATTTATTATATAAAACCAGCACCCAAGATAAAATGCATCTTTCAGAGTATCCATTAAATTAAAACGTGAACTTGTCTCTCCATGGGCAGCCTTGTTTCCTGCCAGCCGGATATTATGCAGGGCATTAAGAACTGCCTTTGGAACTGCATTTTTGAAATCATTGTTGGAAAGCAACCCGTGCAATGAAACAGGTTCAGGCAAAGTAATGCTATTTATTTCATAAAACCGATGGATCATTGTCTCTATAAACGAACGGAGTTTAACAAACGCGCTTTCAGGGTCAGGCCAGGCATACCTCTCTGCAAAGCCACCAAGACTTGCGAGCTCGGGCCATTTATCACGAAGAAACTCAAAATTTATTGACTTCATAATAATTCCGTTCATATCCGGCAAGAAAGCAAATGCAGTGCCAGATATCAAATTAGATTATGCTTCTGTAGCCAGTTGGTAAATGTCTGGTAGTTTGGTAACCCTACAAGCTGGGCCGCCTTAGTTTTATTGCCATTGGCTTCATCCAGAGCCTTTTTCAGATAATGTTTCGCAACTTTTCCCATTATTTCCGGAAGGTTAACACCATCCTTTATTGACATATTTAGCAGATTATCCTCACTTGAGAGTGATATCGGGATCATTGCTTCTTTGATATCCTCCTGGCTGATATTTTCTTCACCTGACCAGATAGCGGCCCTCATAATGGTATTTTGTAGCTCTCTAACGTTCCCAGGCCAAGAATATTGAAGCATAAGGTTTTTAGCTCCGGCAGAAATTTTCTTATGTTTATACCCCGGTTCATTTTCGCTTTCCTTATTTATCTGTTTAAGAAGGTAATCAATTATCAGGCTGACATCGCCACTCCGCTCTCTTAATGGCGGAATTTTAATGATCGCAACTGCAATTCTGTAAAACAAATCTTCCCTGAATCTTTTTTCTCTTATTTCGTGTAAAAGATCACGGTTGGTGGCCGAAATTATTCTTGTATCAACTGAGATGGGTTTTGTGGAACCAACGCGGTATATTTCTTTTTCCTGAAGGGCTCTTAAGAGTTTTACCTGGACATGCATAGGTAGTTCACCAATCTCATCAAGGAAAAGTGTTCCACCCTGGGAAGCTTCAAAATATCCTATTTTTAATTTATCAGCCCCGGTGAAAGCACCTTTCTCATGACCAAAGAGTTCTGATTCAACCAGTTCATTAGGAACAGCTCCGCAATTAACTGGAATAAATGGGCCTTCACTCCTTGCACTCGCTTGATGAATTGCTCTGGCAAGAAGTTCTTTGCCAGTTCCGGACTCGCCTTCTATGAGCACTGGTACAGAACGGGGAGCAACCCGCTGTGCTTTTAAAACAATCCGTTTCATTACTTGACTTCGATGTATCAAATGTGAGAACTCTGGGGCATCAGGTTGAAGTCCTTCAGCTAATTTTTCAAGTTGGTTATCCGGTTTTCGTAATAATTCAGGAATAAATTCTGCTGATATATCAAAGGGAATGGACGCTGTTTTTACTCCTTCCTGCTGTGAAGATTCTATTAGCTCCGCTGGAAAACGGGTTTTGGCAAGGATTATCCATACGGCAGCCATTGCCGGTGTGCCGGGGCTTAAGTGAAAAGATAAAGTAACATCTTTCCCCTTTCGTGTTTGAACATCCTTAATAACCCTTGTTACAGCCTCATATATTTCCCCAAAATTTGTTGGGTTGGTTAAACTTTCTATATGTAGTATTACCGGTGTCTGCGTAAATGATTTAAGCCATGATATGTAATTTTTTGTATCTTCAGGTGACAGGTCGCTTATCAGATTAATCTCATCAAATTCCCTGACTTGAATCGCCTGGCAGATAGGTCCATAACCATCCTTTTCTTCACCTCTGGATGCCCTGATATCAGTGAAACCTATCCAGCTTGTTAATATTTTTGTCATGCATTGATTAATACAAAATTTTTTATTTCTCCACAATGTTTTTTATTATTACCAAATGTTTTAGGGGGTAAGGCATTATAAAGTGGCGGAATTACGATCTACGTTAAAAAAAATGGGCATAGTATATTCTGATATGACTATGCCCATGGCGTGAAAGACCTAATATAATATGGATAATAGTTTTTATCCCTTTTCTATCTTTTCTATTATAGTCGTGTAGGCCTTGTAGACATCCGATTCCTTTCTTTCAAGGATATGTTCAAGCTGCTTTTCATCTGCCAGCCTTACCACCTCCGGATCAATTGGTATTTCACCTATAAATGGCACATCCATGGCCCCTGCCATCTTTTTTCCTCCCCCTTCGCCAAAAATAGAAACCCTTTCACCGCAATGGGGGCATTTTAAACCGCTCATGTTTTCCACAACACCTAGGATATTCATGTTTACCTGGCGGCAGAAGTTTATTGATTTTCTCACGTCTGCAAGGCTTATCTCCTGGGGGGTGGTTACAATAAGGGCCTCTGCATCGGATATGGTCTGGGCAACAGTAAGGGGTTCATCACCAGTGCCTGGAGGTGAATCCACTATAAGAAAGTCAAGATCTCCCCAGGTTACATCTGAGATAAACTGCCTTATGGCGCTGATCTTCATGGGTCCTCGCCATATCACGGCTGCATCCTGCTCCTGCAGGATCATGCCCATGGATATAACCCAGAGATTAGCAGAATATTCAAAGGGGCTTAACTCATGCTGGCCTGTTATATTCATACCTCCTTTTATTTTAAGCATATTGGGGATGCTTGGCCCGTGCAGGTCCACATCCATAAGCCCCACCTTATTTCCTTTGATACTGAGCATAAGGGCAATCATTGATGAAACAGTACTTTTTCCAACCCCTCCTTTACCGCTCATTACAACTATCTTTCGTTTTATTTTCTTGAGATTCCTTTTAATGCTCAATTCCTGCTGTGATCTTTCAAGGTCAGCAGGTGTGATGATTTTATTTTCCAATTTTTTACTCCTTTTTATAAAAAGATAAGGGTTCATGGGCTTATAACACAAACATTTCCAAGGGTAAATAATCCATATTCAATATATAAAAAAATGTGAAAGAGTTTGAAGGTTGGTATATAAAAATAAATAATAAAAACAATAGGTTTTATAAAGGGGAAAGGAACGAGCACAAAATTAAGCCAATAT